>JBKHIL010000194.1:0-4259 GCA_046538645.1 Desulfovermiculus sp. | reverse complement strand
ATACTTGGAGCCTTCGGGATGGTAGGCAGCAATGCCCAGCCCGCTGATCAACACGGCCAGCAATAACAGTGGATAGTTGAAGCTTATCCCGGTCAAAGACATACCCAGCCCAGCCAGAAAACAGCCCAAGGGTATGAGCCAGGGGGCCCGGACCCGGTCGCTGAAAATCCCAAATGCCGGTTGAATAACAGAAGAACTTACGTTAAAAACCAGCATCGCCAGCCCCACTTGGAACTGGCTTAAAGCAAAAGCTGGCTGCAGATACGCAAGCATCATGGGCAATACTCCCTGATTCACATCAGTAATTCCATGCCCTGTGCCTAGTAAACCCAGTATCTTCTTGTTTGTTTGCATACTCAAAAACCTGGAGGTAAGTTACATGAACCGGATCGAAATCGATCGCCAAAAATGCCTGCAAGACGGCCTGTGTGTGGCCGAGTGTCCCTTTGGAATCTTTGCTCCCGGTGAGGATGGAGTGCCCACCGTGGTCCCGGGAGCCGAGGCAGGCTGCATCACCTGTGGACACTGCGTGGCCATCTGTCCTGGAGCCGCCATTACCGTGAACGGCATGGGCGCAGAAGACTGCGAAAAAGTGGACCCTGAGCTGACGGTTTCCAGACAGCAGGCGGTCCAGCTCTTGAAAAGCCGGCGTTCTATCCGCTCATACCAAGCAAAGCCTGTCGACAGGGCCACCCTCGAAGATCTGCTGGACATCTCCAGATGGGCCCCAACCGCCAAGAACGAACAGAATGTGCACTGGATAATACTCCAGGATGCACAGGATGTGGCCGCCCTTGCGGCAATGGTCGTTGACTGGATGCGCACCAGGCAGATTCAGCCGGACATTGTCCAGGCCTTTGATCAGGGCAGGGATATCATCCACCGCGGGGCTCCCTGCCTTCTTGTCACCCACGCTCCAAGCACCGGGATCAAGCCGGTGGAAGACTGCACCATAGCCATAGCCACTATCGAGGCCGCAGCTCCAACCTTCGGCCTCGGAGCCTGCTGGGCTGGATTTTTTATGAGCGCAGCCCGGGAGCATCAACCAATCAACGATTTTCTCAGCCTGCCTGCCGGACATCATGTCTACGGGGCTCTCATGCTCGGATACCCCAAAGTGAAATACCACCGCATCCCGCCTCGCGACGCACTCAAGCTCAAGTGGCGCTAACGCCTTGTCATAACTGCGCCCTAATCCACGCCCGCATCGGCTAATATGGAATCATTGTTTCGCAGCCACTAAGCTGCCTCTGGACCAGAGCGGACAAGTACACAAAAGGAAGACAGAGGACAAGTACAAAGAAAGAGGGGAGTTCGGGCCGGGATTTGCCTGAGAAAATACAATACGATACAAATGATGTATGTACCTTGAAATTGATGAGGTCTGACCGGGAAGATAAGGATGAGTCTGGCCATTATTTCCGATATTCACGGCAACCTGGAGGCCTTTCGTCAGGTCCTGAAGGACATCTCCAGGCAAAATGTCGAAGGATGCTATTTCCTGGGAGATGCCATAAGCTATGGGCCACAGCCCGATAGGTGCGTCCGGCTCCTGCAGGAGGAAAACATCCCGTGCATTCTGGGCAATCACGAGCTGGCCCTGATCCGGCCCGAAGCCAAGGCCTATTTTAACCACAGCACCAGGGAACATTTTGCTCAAACAGAGGCCTTGCTCTCAGAGAATTCCCTTGAATTCATCTCCACCTGGCCGGTGAATCGGCAAGAGCATGAGATGCTCCTGGTCCACGGCTGTCCGCCTGATTCTGTGACCAAGTACCTCTTTGAACTCGATGCGCAGGAGCTCACTCAAGTCATGCGGGATATGAATACCAAGACAGCCTTTGTGGGCCACACCCATGAACTCCGCCTGGTGCAAAGCAATGGTCTGGACCTGCTCCAGGAGGATATTTCTCAAGGCACCTATCCCCTGTCCACAGAAAAGGCCCTGATCAATGTCGGAAGTGTCGGACAACCCAGGGATGGCGACAACCGGGCCAAATATGTGCTCTGGGATCCGGTCAGGAGATGGATAGAGGTTCGCTGTGTACCATATGATATTCAAAAAACGGCTCAAAAGATTCTGGACCTGGGCTTTCCCAGATTCTACGCTGACCGCCTGTGGTGATCCATGCGCTTTATAGGAAAATACAAGGTACTGGGGCTCTTGGGCCGGGGAGGCATGGCCCGGGTTTATAAGGTCCTTGACCCTGAAAACGATCAGCTTTTGTCCCTGAAGCTCCTGTGGCCCCAAGCAATATTACGCAATCAGCTGGGCCAGGCAGAAATCCAGCGGCGATTCCTGGCCGAGGCCAAGACCCTGCAGGCCCTGGAGCATCCCAATATCGCCCGGGTCCTTGAGTGGGGGCAGGACTGCGGGTTGACGTATATGGTCCAGGAATACCTGTGCCTGAATCTGAGCCTGCTCCTTGGTGAAAGCAGATATGCAGAGCTGCCCAGCAGGCCCATCTCCCCATTGAAGGCCCTTGGTCTCACCAGTCAAACCTTGCTGGGACTGCAGAACCTGCACCAGGCCGGCATAGTCCACCGGGATATCAAGCCGGCCAACCTTATGCTCAATCTCCGGGAGGAGGTCAGAATAATAGACCTGGGCCTGTCCAAGCTGCGGGGAGAGGTCCAGAATCATCCCCAGGGCATGCTGGTGGGCTCTCCTTATTACGCGGCCCCGGAACAGCTGAATGATCCAGATTCGGTTGACCCCACCTCGGATCTGTATTCTGTGGCCGTGGTCCTGTATAGAATGATCACCGGTCAAGTCCCGGACAGCTCCTCTTGGTCATCCGGGAAGGATGACCTGTTGGGCCGGCAATGGACCGCTTTTTTACACAAAGCCCTGACCCCGGATCCCGGGCAGCGCTTTGTATCGGCCTCAGACATGCAAAAGGCCCTGCAGAGTCTGGAAGAGCAGTGGAGCACAAGGCGGGAGGAAATTTGCAGCATGCCTGAGCCCCGGCAGTATACCTGGGATCCGGGCGGCACGCCCCTGCGTAAAGAGCCGTTGTTCACTGGCAGTACTGGAGCCGCCTTTGAGCCGCTTCTGGACAGGCTCCTGCAACCCCAAGGCTACCTGGAAAATGATTTCCACTTCCTTGAGCAGGGTGTACTGGACACAGCCACCGGCCTGATGTGGAGTTATCACGTCTCCAGGGCCCCCTTAACTCACAACGAGGCTTTGCATTTCGCTGTCCGTCAAGAAACCGCAGACCTTCCCTGGCGGCTGCCCACCCTGGAAGAATTGCTCAGCCTGCTCGAGCCCAGGCGCAGTCTGGAGGAGATCTGTGCCCCGCCCCTGGAACAGCTTGAAGGCATAGCCAGGCTGTGGAGCTCAGACCAGCAGACCAAATCCAAAGGCTGGATTTTGGATCTCGAACAGGGCGCAGCCATGGCCCAGGACAGACTGTGCCGGTTCCATGCCATCCTGGTCCGGGACGCCGAAGAATAGCCCCTTTGTATGAAAATACCGGGTGCAGTTTTTAAGTAGGACGCGGTTGCCCTCAACCGCTGTCCATTTCTTCTCGACCCGGCAATCACTTGCAGTTTGAACATTTCTGCAAAGTAGAAAAGACTGGCCTACAAGTGAGTGCCGGGCAGCCTCCAATAAGATCTCAATTTTGTATGCTTCGTGAGCCCAAGCCTGCCTGCGCTTTGGCAGACATGTGGGTTAGTATCCGTAGTCGGAAGCAACTTCCTGGACTATGTCCCGGATCCTTTGAGCTGTTGTCCGCCCAATACCTTTGACCCCAAGAAGATCTTCATAACCGGCTGTAAACACTTTTTCCACACTGCCAAAAACCTCTAGGAGCAGCTCGGCCTTGTCCCTTCCGATTCCCGGGAGGCCCTGCAGGATGAACAGCTGCCGCTTTCTGCGCCCTTTCGGCCGATATCCCGGCCGATGAACCCCTCCTTCAACTATTCGACGTACCTGTTTGTCTGCACAGAGCATAAGCCAGGCAGTTTCTCGACTGTTCAAGGACCTCAACACGGGTATACCCAGGACAAGGCTTATGCTGATCAAAGCTCCCTGCACCGCTTCCCGGGACACGGCCGGAGCTTCCGGGTCATAGTGGGTTCCTTCCAGAACAAGAATCGGCGAAGAATCAGAGGATGCCAGCCGAATCGCCTGCCGAAAAAGGCGGCCGTCTATAATTGACTGCATCAGATCAGGCAAGGTCTTCCGTTCAAACAGCAGTTGTTCATTCACCCAATAGTCGCCGGCAGTCAGCCTTTGAACGGACAGCTCG
>JBKHIL010000193.1:0-4283 GCA_046538645.1 Desulfovermiculus sp. | reverse complement strand
CGTGCCTTTGGTTTCATGTTTCCAGGAAAAAGCAGGACTTGGTTTGAGCGTAGGACGCGGTTGACCCCAACCGCTGTCCATTCTTCTGCATATCACTATATATAGCCCAGCATCCTGGGAATAAAGAGAATAAGACCAGGGAAATAGGTGGCCAGGAGCAAAACCGAGAGCTCCAGGGCCAAAAACGGGAGCACGGAACGGATAATGGTTGAGAGCTGCAGGCCGGTCACTCCGGAGACAACAAACAGGCAAACTCCCAGGGGAGGGGTCAAAAGGCCCACGGCAATGTTTAAGACCATGACCAGGCCAAAGTGTAAAGGCTCTATGCCCACGGTATTGGCGACGGAAAGTAAAGTTGGGGCCAGGATGATGATGGCCGCCCCGCCCTCCAGAAAGGTGCCGATAAAAAGAAGAAAAATGTTGATGAACAGCAGGATGAGGTACGGATTTTCGGTTATGGCCAGCATACCCTGGGCGATGCGGGTCGGAATCTGCTCTGAGGACAGAACCCAGGAAAAGATATTGGCCATGCCGATGATGAGCAAAAGAACAGCCGTGGTCACGCCGCTGTGGATGAAGATGTTTCCCAGTTGCCTCAGATCGAGTTCCCGGTAGATGCATATGCCCAGGAAAAAGGCATAGAACACGGCCACGGCCGCAGCCTCGGTCGGGGTGAAGATCCCGCCCAGAATTCCGCCCAGGATGATCAGGGGAGCTATCAGGGCCGGTAAGGCGGCAGCCATGGAGTGCCAGAATATGCGCCCGGTAAAGGGAAAGACTTCACGGGGGTATTTGTACCGGACAGCCATGAACAGGCTCAAGGCCATCATGGACAGGCCGAGCAGGATACCCGGGATAATTCCGGCGGCAAAGAGACCGCCAATTGACAATCCGGTGGTCACCCCCATCAGGACCATGAGAATCGAGGGAGGGATAATCGGACCCATGGTGGAGGAAGCTGCGGTCACGGCTGCGCTGAAGCCGGGGGGAAATCCCTTGCGGACCATTCCCGGAACCAGGATGGTGCCCATAGCCGCGGCATCGGCCACGGCTGATCCGCTTATGCCTCCGAAAAACATGGACGCGGTGATATTGGTGTGGGCCAGTCCCCCGGGTATACGTCCAACCAGGACATTGGCAAAATCAATAAGCCGTTTGGTTGTCCCGCCCCGGTTCATGAGCTCTCCGGCCAGGACGAAAAAGGGCACGGCCATGAGAGGGAAGGAATCGATACCAGTGAACATGCGCTGGGCCAGGATGACTAAGGGTACGTCGCTCGTCCACAGCAGGGCGGCCAGGGAGGTGATACCCAGGCAAAAAGCGACAGGAAAGCCCAGGATCAGGGTCAAAAGAAAGACAAGGGACAAAAGGATGGTCATATTTCAGCTTTGCCTCCGGCAAATTTGAAAATATTTTTTTACCTTCAGCGGGCAAAAAAAATATTTGCCGGATTGATCGGTGATAAAAAGTAAGACCTGATTATTTTACGAGTCCGGTGTATCCTGCAGTGTATCGGTCCCCAGGGCGGGTGTGGCGATATTCGCATTTGAACCAGCTGGAGTTGGAAACCGGTCCTGAAACATGTCAGCCACGATATCCACAATCATCATCAGGCACCCGACCGGGAGAGCCAAGTATGGTATAAGCATGGGAATTTCCATGGCCGGAGATCTTTGGTGCATGTTAAAGACCGTCAGGTTTATTCCCTGCTTGCCGAGCACAAGCAAGAAGATGATCATGCTCAGTTGAACAAAGGGGACAACGTAGCGGTCATAGCCCTGGCCGGGAATCTTTTCCACCAGTATACGCACACCGATGTGTCGTCCCCAGCGCATAGCGACCACACTCCCCAGCATAGCCATCCAGACCATCATGTATCTGGCACATTCTTCGCTCCAGGGAAAGGGGACATAGACTACAAAGCGGAAGATGACCTGCAGGAAGATGACCAGGCTCATCAATGCTCCCAGGACAGAGAGAAGTATGGAGCAAATCCAGACCTGGGCGTTGGCTGCGCTGTTTATCCAGTAGGAAAGAAAGTGCATGATTGAAGGTACAAAATGCAAGGTAAAAGAATTGGATATAAAATACTTCGGGGCCGCCAATGTGGCGGCCCCGAAGTATTTTACTGGATGGCCTCGTATTGCTCATTGGCCATATCAATGTACTTTTGAACAATTTCTTCGTCCCTATCACCAATTGCTTTTTCCGCTTCCTCAGCCCCGGATAAGGCCTTGTCCACCCACTCCTCTCCAATTTCCTCAGATATAAATTCCAATCCGGCCGGCTGAGCTAATTCCCTGAATTTTTCCAGTTCTTCAGATGAAGGATTATAGACTTCCATCCCTTGTTCTTTGAGTTTGGCTATCCCCTGAATATTTGCTTCCTGGCTGAATCCATTATGGGATGCGGCCAGAACGTGGGCCGCATCCTGGATGATGTCCTGTTCATCGGGACTCAGATTGTTAAAGAACCGGTCATTTATGAAGATAAAGAGGGGATTATACAAATGGCCGTCTAAAATCATATGATCCTGGACTTCATAGAATTTCATGTCATGGATCAAAACCACAGGACACTCCATGGCGTCGACCACGCCCTGTTGCAAAGCCATGTATAACTCGCTAAAAGGTATAGGAGTAGGATCAGCGCCCAGGGCCTTGGTCATGGCCATATGGGCCGGGTTTTGCATAGTTCGTACTTTGAGTCCATCCATATCCGCCGGGGTTTTGATAGCCCGGACATTGTTGGTGAAATGGCGGTAGCCGTTTTCGGTGATATCCAGGATGCGTACTCCGGTTTGGTCCACAAATTCGTTTTTGAATTCCTCAGCAGCCTCTCCGCGAAAGAACTCCCAGGCCGCGGGGGCGCTGCTGAACAGATAGGGGATATCAAAGAGCATGACCGGCTTGAAAAAACCAGGCACAGGTCCGGAAGTCAAGGTACCCATCTGGATGGTACCCATCCGGATTCCTTCCAGGGCCTCTCGTTCATCGCCCAGCTTGGAGGCATGGTAGGCCCGGACCTCAATTTCTCCGTTGGTTTTGGTTTCCACAAGATGTTTGAATATGGCCACGGCCTTGACTGTCCGGTTATCTGGTTCATCAGGGCCGGCATTTGCCAGCTTGATGACGGTCTTGGCCGCAGCTGGCTGGATGACTACAAGCAGAAAAAGGGGAATGAAAAGAAAAACGTATTTCTTGGCCATTAGTTTACTCCATGTGTAAATGTTGAGGAGGGAAAAATTCCGCGTGGAAATTGCGAGATTTGACTCTAAGAAGGCTGATCTGTCAAGGTTTGTACTCTGGCCATGTACCTGTTTTGTGCTCACAACTTCAGGGAGGAATTATGCACAGCAAGCTATTTTTCTTTGGACTTGCCGGATTGGTGATCTTCCTGGCTGCCTGTGCCGCTACCTATTCCGATTCCGATTTTCAAGTTGATGAGTCTGATGATGTTCCCCGGATTTCCATCCACCAGTTAAAGTCAATGCTGGACAATAACGATATCGTGGTCCTGGACACCAGGCCCAAGCAGCAATGGGAGGCAAGTTCGGAAAAGATTCCTGGAGCCGAGCATCACAGCTCATTTGATGCCGGGGAGTGGTCCCAGCAGTACAGCCAAAACGCAACCATTGCGCTCTATTGCGCCTGACCCAATGAAAGTTCGAGCGCCCGGGCCGGGCGTGCATTGATGGATGAAGGATTTACAGAGGTATAGTGGAATGAAGGGCTGCGGTGGGTGTCATAAGATAGGACTGAAGACTGAGCAGGAAATTGCTGAATTAAAACAGGGAGGCGGAGGATTTGGACTTGCTTCCTGCGATGCCTGTCACACCCGGCACACATTTTCAGTGCAGGAGGCCCGTCAGCCCCAGGCCTGCCGGACCTGCCACACAGGTTTTGACCATGCCCAGTGGGAAATGTATGAGGGATCGAAGCACGGAACCAGGAACGAACTCAAGCAGCTGGGGACCCTGGATGACCGTGCAGCCGCACCTACCTGTCAGAGCTGCCATATGCCTGAAGGAAATCACGAAGTGGGGACTGCCTGGGGTTTCTTAGGGCTTAAGCTGCCCATGCCAGAGGATGCAGAATGGGCCCAGGCCAGGGCCACCATTTTCCAGGCCCTTGGGCTCCTTGATATGGAAGGGGAAAAAACTGAAAGGTTCAAGGTGGTAGCCGATCTCGACTTTCTGCGCCAGAGCGAGGCCGAATGGGATAAAAAACGGCAATCCATGCTCAATGTGTGCAGCGATTGTCACTCTGAAAACTTCGCCCGCC
>JBKHIL010000192.1:0-4293 GCA_046538645.1 Desulfovermiculus sp. | reverse complement strand
GGATACGGTGCATGGAGGCCAAGGCTTCACTCTGGGGACCAAAGCAGGGAGGCGGTGTGTTATGTTCAAAGTCATACCTGTTTTTAACTGCATCCCCGGCCAGGATAATTCCCTGTTCTGGTATCCACAGGCCCATGCTCCCCGGGGTATGCCCGGGCAGAAGCAAGACCTGCACCCCTGGAGCTATCTCCTGCCTCTCGTCAACCGGGCAGATCCTGGAGTGAAGCGTCTGGATATGGGCGTGGGGAACAAAGGGATCTCTTGCCTGCCGGAAAACTCCAGACCGGATATATTCCAGCTCGGGAGCGGAAAGAAAAATCCGGCTGGCAGGAAAGAGTTCGGCATTGACCATGTGATCGAAGTGGAAATGGGACAAAACAATCAGGTCGATATTGTCCAGGCTGAAGCCATGATCTGCCAGGCGACTCAGGAAAAGTTGCCGGTCGCCGCAGGAGCCGGTATCAAAAAGAAGAACCTGGTCCCGACTCTTGATGATCGTGGAGCTGGACCAACCCAGGGCGCCGCGGTTGGAGGTGATGGGAACTCCCTGTAAAACAGGAACGATCTCGTAGGGACTCATCATGTCATGTGCTTGTGCTGCTCAATAGTCCTCGATGGCTCCAGTTAAGACCTCACAGGAATAGGAATGACGAATCGTGCGGCCCAGAACCGGATCATGCATGGTCAGGGCATAGGCCTCTCCAGTGATCAGTCCAGCTTTGGTCCCGATGGTTCCGGAAAAAAGGACCAGCCCATCCGAGAGTCCGCCGAGCCGGGATGATAAATCGTTTATCCAATAAGTTGGGTCGAGCAGGGAAGCCAGGGTATCCTGCTGGTAGAGCTCCTGCATTCCCTGTCTGGTCACATGACAGATAAGTTCAATCCGCTCCCAGTGGGACCTTACTTCTTCCCAGGGCCAGAGGTCCGAGCCCAGGACATTGAGGCACATGTTCTTGGCCTTAGGGATAGAATGGGCTTCCAGCCGGCGGTCGGTATGGTCCGAGCCCATGGTGACCAGGAGCTCCCCCTGATGCCAGAGGAGCACATATTCGATCTCTCCGGAGGTTTGATCTCCATGGACCTGGATAGAATCGGTGGTAGTTAAGAGGTGGTTGCCCAGGGCAAAGAGGGTGGGCACATGGCGGGGCGGGGAGATGCCATGCTCGGCCAGTTCCTGGATATGGTGCTCCAGTGCCGCTTTGTCCCGCCCGGCCCAGCCGGCATTGAACATGCGCTGAACATCAAAGTGGATGGCTTCCGGTGTCTTGTTGAAACGATGAACGGTCAGTGCGAGTGTATTTTTCATAGGTGTTCCTTACATATAGCCTGGCAGCCAAGTGACGATAAGGGGAAAGGCGGTGATCAGGATCACTCCCAGCATGATAATGCCCAGAAAGGGAAGGGAGGCCACGGCCACCCGGCCCAGGTCGTCTCCGGTCAATCCCTTGATCACAAAAAGGTTAAAACCAACTGGCGGGGTTATTTGTCCGGCCTCTATAACCAGGACCAGAAATATTCCGAACCAGATAGGGTCAAAACCGGCCAGCTGGACCAGGGGCAGGGTAACAGGCAGGGTCATGACGATCATGGAGATGCCGTCCATGAAAAAGCCCAGGATGAGATAAAAGATGGTGAAGATGAGGATAAGCACATAAGGGCTCAAGCCCAAAGTGGAAATGTACTGAGCAATATCCCGGGGCAGGTGCAGATAGCCCATGACCACAGAGAGGAAACTGGCCCCAACGATTATGAAGCAGATCATGGCCGAGGTATTGATGGTCCCTTTCATGGCCGTGACCAGGTTGGCCCAGTTCAGGTCCCCCAAAAACCAGGCGATAAGCAAGGACATGACCACTCCGATTCCGGCCGCCTCGGAAGGTGTGGCGTATCCCAGGTAGATGGAACCCAGGATGAGCAGGATGAGCAGGGTGACCGGGAGGAGCATGAGCAATGAACGCAGCCGCTGGTGCCAGGTGAAACGTTCCTTTTCTTTCGGGGCCATATCTGCATTGAACATGACCCGGAAGATGATGTAGCCGCTGTAAAACACAGCCAGCATGATTCCGGGCAGAACTCCGGCGATGAACAGCTTGCCGATGGAGACCTCGGCCAGGACTCCATAAATGATGAGCACTATGCTCGGGGGGATGAGCAGGCCGAGAGTACCGGCCCCGGCCAGCGAACCCTGGCTTAAGCTCCGGTCGTACCCGTCACTGTCCAGCTGATCCAGAGTGATTTTGCCGATGGTCGCTACCGTGGCCGGAGAGGACCCGGAGACAGCAGCAAATATGGCGCTGCCAAAGACATTGATGTGCAGAAGCCGGCCGGGGATATACTGGACCCAGGGTCTCAGGCCCTGAAAAAGGAGATCAGACATCCGGGTGCGGAGGATGATTTCACCCAGAAAGATGAACATGGGCAGGGCAGCCAGGGCCCAGTTGTTTAAGCTGTTCCACAGGGCCTGGGACCAGATCTTGTTCACAGGCATGCGGGTCAAAAACTCCAGGCTGATTCCGGCTGTGGCAATAAGCGAAAGGGCGATCCACAAGCCGGAGGTCAAAAAGACCACCAGGCAGATAAGAACAGTCGCAAGGGCTATATTCATGGCTTTGAAAACTCCAACATCAAATCAATCAGCGTGCTTTCTGGGAGGAAAGGAAGTGAACAGTTCCCCAAGCCGGACCAGGACCTGGAGGGTAAAGACTAAAAGGCCGAACAAAATAACGGCCTGAGGGATGTACAGCGGTGTCTCGGCCACAGTGTAGGCCTGCATCCCTCGTTCATAGGAAGTCAAGACGGTGTGAAACAGAAATTTGGTGGACAGGATGCAGATGATTGCAGCTGCCAGGTGACACATGATCTCCAGCCAGTGATAGGCCAGAGGGGGCAGCTTGTTCTGCAAAAAGGTGATCCGGATATGCGCCCCTTCCCGGAAAGAAAACCCCAGGCCCAGATAAATCATGGCCGCCAAGAGATAGCCGGAATATTCACTGGCGATCAAGGTGGATTTTCCAAAGAAGGAGCGCAGGATCACTTCCAAAACAATGAGGCCGACCATGAAGACAAAGGCAGCTGAAGACAGGACGGCCCCGGCTGAGGAGAGCCAGGATACAGCTCTCCCCAGCCACAAACCGGATGGGTTTTGTCTGTTCATAACAGCTTACAGGTTCTTTCTTTTCTCGTTGAATTCCTTCAAGATTTCCTCTCCATCCTGTCCCACCTTTTCCAGCCAGTTATCTATGATGAACTGTCCGCTCTCCCGCAAGTTTCCGGCCAGCTCATCAGAGATCTCTTCGTGCACGGTCATCCCGTTCTCGCGCAAGGTCTCAATCTCTTCGTCCATGGTATCTTCGGCCTCCTGCCACCATTTCTTTTCCATTTCCTGCCCGACCTGGACCAGGAGGTCCTGCTGTTCCTGGGGCAGGCTGTTGAAGGTGTCCAGGTTGATGTTGATCATATTCACCGGGATGGCAAAATTGACCAGGGTGGTGTCGGTGAGGACTTCCCAGAAGTTTCCGGCCACTGCACTGGTGGTGGAGGTGAGCACGGAATCAATGGTTCCGGTGGCCAGGGCCGGGTAGACATCACCCCAGGACATGACCACGGCGTTGGCTCCGGCCTTTTGCAGGACCTCGGTCCCTTTTTTGTCATAGGTCCGGATACGCAGCCCTTTTAAGTCCTCATATTCCTTGATTGGGCGCTTGGCATGGACAGCGCTGGGCGGCCAGGGGCAGGTATACAGGATCTTTTGATTCAAGCGTTTGGCCTCTTCTTCGTAGGAGGGCATGGCGATATCCCGCAGGAGCCTGGCCTCTTCAAACCCTTGAACCAGAAAAGGTGAAGTGCTCAAGGCATAAATTGGCGAGGTGCCGACTGCTGCTCCCATGAGCACGCTGGCCATGGGTACAATCCCGTCGGCAATGGCTGTAAAGTGATCCTCATCCTTAAGCCCCATGGCTCCACCTTCCTGTACAGAGATGATGATTTCACCTTCGCTGGCCTCTTCGACCTGCTGGGCAAAGTCGCGCAGGGTCCTGGCGTGCAGGTTCTGTCCGGAGTAGGTGGTGGCCAGGTCCATCTTTGTTTCAGCCTGGACCGCAGCAGCCAGGGAGAGAACAAAAAATCCGGTCAACATGAGAATAAATTTCTTGCGCATAATGTACTCCTTTGATTTGGGTTAATGCATAAAAAACAAGCTGATCAGTGGCGGCTACACTGATGATAGCTGGGGTGGGCCGTTTAAATGTAAAAGCTGCAACTCGCTGTAGCGGCCATTCGTGGTGAATCGAAAAC
>JBKHIL010000191.1:0-4302 GCA_046538645.1 Desulfovermiculus sp. | reverse complement strand
CTTCTGACCTCTGATCTCTGTCTTCTGTCCTCTGCCCACTCTTGGGGCCGGGCCCAGCTCATGGATCTGGTCAGTGAACTTGCTGACCACGGTCTGCCAGCGCTGGCCCTCTGAGGCCGAGACCCAGGTATATTCAAACCTGCGCTCATCAAAACCAAGCAGAGGCAACAGCCTCTTGGCCAGTTCCAGTCTGCGCCGGGCGTAAAAATTACCCTCTGAATAATGGCAGTCCCGGGGGTGACACCCGGAAACCAGGACGCCGTCTGCGCCGGATAAAAGGGCCTTGAACATAAACAAAGGATCCATCCGGCCGGTACAGGGCAATCGGACGATCCGTAAGTCCGTCGGCTGGTTAAGCCGGGCCACGCCTGCAGTATCCGCCCCCCCGTAAGAGCACCAATTGCATAAAAAACCGATTATTCGAAGCTCTCTTCCATCATTGGCTGACATAGAGCATTGACCTCCGCGAGAATCTGATTGTCTGTAAAATGCTGCAGTTGAATGGCCTTTTGGGGGCAGGTCACAGAACACAGCCCGCAACCCTGGCAGATGGTCTCAATAACTTCGGCCTTGGGATTGCCGCCTCTGTCCTGAATCTCCTGGATGGCTCCAAAGGGACAGGTTGCTATGCACTTCCCGCATCCGACGCATCTGGCCTGATTCACCTGGGCTACCTGGGGATCCGACTCCAATTGGTCCTTGGAAAACAGGGCCAGGATCTTGGAGGCCGCGGCAGAACCCTGGCCCACAGAAGCCGGAATGTCCTTTGGCCCCTGGCAGCACCCGGCCAGATAAATCCCGGCTGTATTGGTTTCCACCGGTTTGAGCTTGGGGTGGCTTTCCATGTAAAATCCGTAGGCATCATAGGAAATTCGGAGGGTCTCGGCCAATTGCCCGGCTCCTTGCGAACATTCGGCCCCCACAGCCAGGACCACCAGATCGGCTTCCACCTCCACCTGGGTGCCCATCAATGTATCGACACCCCGGACAATCAATGATTCCCCTTGAGGATAGATTTGGGCCACCCGGCCCCGGATATACCTGGCCCCATACTCTTCCATGGCCCGGCGGGTAAACTCATCATACTGCTTGCCCGGAGCCCGGATGTCCATGTAAAAGACGTAGGATTGAGAGTTGGGCAGGTGATCCTTGGTCAGAATCGTCTGTTTGGCCGTGTACATGCAGCAAAAGCCTGAACAATAGGGCCTGTCGACAGACTTGTCTCTGGAGCCCACGCACTGCACAAAAACCACGTTCCTGGGTTCTTTGCCGTCCGAGGGCCTCTTGATGTGTCCGCTGGTGGGTCCGGAGGCATTGAGCAGGCGCTCATACTGCATGGAGGTGATCACGTCCTTGTACCGCCCTCCTCCATACTCTCCGTATTTGGAATGATCAAAGAGGTCATAACCGGTGGCCACCACAATGGCCCCCACCTTTTCGGTTACCACCTCATCCTGCATGTCATAATTGATGGCTCCTGTGGGGCAAATCTTTTCGCACACCCCGCACTTGCCCTTGATGAACTGCCGGCAGTAATCAGGATTGATAGCCGCCCGTTTGGGAATGGCCTGGGGAAAGGGAATATTGATGGCAGTCGTCGGAGCGATGCCCTCGTTAAAGGCATCGTAAGACTTCTTGCTCGGGCATTTCTCCATGCACAAACCGCACCCTGTGCACTTGTCCCAGTCCACATAAGTGGCTTTTTTGCGCACCGAGACCTCAAAATTGCCCACATATCCGCCCACCTCCTCTACTTCGGAATAGGCATACAGGGTTATGTTTGGATGCATGGACACATCAACCATCTTGGGCCCCAGGATGCACGAGGAGCAGTCCACAGTGGGAAAGGTCTTGTCCAGCTTGGCCATCTTCCCCCCGATACTGGTGGTCTTTTCCACCAGTATGACCTCCAGGCCGCCTTCGGCACAATCCAGGGCAGCCTGGATTCCAGCCACGCCTCCACCGACAACCATGACCCGTTTGTTGATATCGAAGGTCTTGGGATACAAGGGTTTGTCCTGGCGCAGCTTTTCCACGGCCATGTGAACCAGGTCGGCCGCCTTGTCCGTATTGGACTCCTTGTCCTTACTGATCCAGGACACATGTTCCCTGATATTGGCCATTTCAAATTTGTAACGGTTCAGGCCGGCCCGCTCCACGGCTCGCCGAAAAGTGGGCTCATGCATACGGGGCGTGCAGGAGGCCACCACCACCCCATCCAGGTTGTAATCCTTTATGGCCTGAACAATGCCCTCCTGCCCCGGCTCAGAACAGGCATACAGGGTATCTGTGGAATAAACCACATCCGGATAGGCCTTGGCTCGTTCCGCTACCTGGGCTACATCCACAGTGCCGGCTATATTGCTTCCGCAATGACATATGAATACGCCGAGTCGCATTGGGTTCTACTCCTTATCAGATTCGCCTCCGGCCAATCTGAACTACTTTTTGCGCTGTGGGGCAAAAAGGTTTACCGGGTTGATCTCAGCACCCATACCCCTTGATATTCACTTCCGAGGGGGCGTATCTGACCAACCTGTTTTATTTTAAACAGCGGCTGCTTCCGGCTCCTCAATCCTGCCCAGCACCTTCCACGGCTTGACCACCAGCTTCTTCAAAAGCATTTCATCGGGGCTGAGGCCCAGGGCCAGTCCTAAGAGCTGGGTATAATAAAAAACCGGGAGGTCAAAGGTCTCTTTAAGGGCGGCATTTATCTGGGCCTGACGCAGATCAAGATTCATCTGGCACAGCGGACAGGCGGTGACAATGGCATCAGCCCCCCGGTCCCGGGCCAGCTCCAGCAGTTTACCCGAGAGACGGATGACAATATCTTTTCTGGCCACCCCATAAGATCCTCCGCAACATTCAACCTTGAAGGGAAAGTCCAGAACATCCGCTCCCAATGCGGTCAGGATCCGGTCCATGGCCATGGGATTTTCCGGATCATCAAAGTTCATGACCTCGGGCGGCCGATTCATTATACATCCATAATAGGGAACGACCTTGAGCCCTTGCAGGGGCTTACTCACAGCCTCTTTGATCCTTTGCACACCCAGATCCTCAACCAGGACCTGCAGCACGGACTTGGTGACCACGGTGTTGGCACAATGAGTGTCCAGCAAGGCATTCACTTCCTGCTTGAAGGAATCCTTTTCCATCCTGTGCCCGGCCACTTTGAGATTGGTCAGGCAGCTGGGACAGGGAGTGATGATGGTATCTACTCCCATAGACTCAGCCAAGGCTAGATTACGGGCCGAGAGGGCGGCAGAAAGCACATGGTCCACTGTATGAGCCGGGGTTGATCCGCAGCAGCTCCAGTCCGGGATGTCTTGCAGAGTCAAACCCAGAGCGGTGCAAATCGCCCGGGTAGATTCATCGTAGTCCTTGGAGGTGCTCAGTCCGGAACATCCGGGATAATAGGCATAGGTCAGGTCTGAACTCATTTCTTTTCATCTCCCAGGAAACGGTTAATGATCTTGGCCACCTGGTCTTTGCCCTGGATATCATGAGCCCTGGTGGCGATCTTGCCTTTGGCCAGGACCTTGGGGCCGAGCTCGGCATCAGTCCAAAAGCGCCCGGTCCGGGTCACATAACTGGTGAGCGTTCCCAGTTCAAACACCCGGCCATGCCTGGTTACAGACCTTAAAAAACTGTCGTTGAATCGCTTGACCTCTTTCTCAGGCACATGACCTTCCCGTCTGGCCATATGCCGCAAAACATCCATGATTCTGGCTACATCAATATTGTTTGGGCACCGGGTGGTGCAGGACTCACAGGTAGCGCAAAGCCACAGGGAATGCGATGCGAGAATGGTATTTTTCTGGCCGGCCTGCAGCAGGCGCATAATCTTGTGCACTGGTATGTCGTAGACAAAGGTGTATGGACACCCGGCCGTGCAGTTCCCGCACTGGTAGCATAAGGTCGGATCCTGCTCACTCTCCTTTGCGATCTGGTCAATGAAATCATAATCAATGCTGGAATCAAGTCGTACACATTCCATATTCACCACGCTTTTGCTTATTTATTGACGATCCCTGGCGCTGGTTCTTGATGCATTGCAAATTTTTGAATGAGACATACTGGCCCAACAACCTCCTTGTCAAGCCATACAAAAACATTTCAGCGCAGGCAGCGCAAAAATGTGAACAAATGTCAACTTACAGGTGAACACTGGTTGGACACGCTCTTGAACCAATCACAGAAACGATCTGCAATATGCTGCCTGCCATTTGCTGGATCAGAATCATATTTCAAATAAATGAAATCTCGGGCATGCTGTTTGCGTCACTGATCTCAGTCTCT
>JBKHIL010000190.1:0-4315 GCA_046538645.1 Desulfovermiculus sp. | reverse complement strand
GTCGGTAAAGTGTTTCAGGGATATGGCCCCGGTGGGACATTTGGCGTTGCACAGTCCATCACCCTTGCACAAAACCGGGTTGACCACCGCTTTATGCCCCTGCCGCGTTTCCTGCATCTCGATGGCCTCGTAAGTACAGGCCCTCATGCATGCCCCGCAGCCGATGCATTTTTTGTCATCCACAACACACACAGAACCTGAGACTGTAACCTGGTCGTGCGTAAGCAGTGTCAACACCCGTCCGGCAGCTCCGTAAGCCTGGTTGACCACTTCGGATATATGTTTGGGATAATGGGCCGTTCCGCACAGGTAGACTCCCTCGGTGCCGAACTCAACCGGGCGCAGCTTGACATGGGCTTCTTTGAAGAAACCGTCGCTGCCCAGCGGGGCCTTGAACAAGGCCGCGATCTCCGGGCTGTCCGCTGCGGGAATCACAGCCGCAGCCAGGGACACGACATCCGCATCCAGGACCAGCTGACAGCCCAGGACCGGATCGGGCACCGTGACCTGGAGGACCTCTTTGCCCTCTTCGCTGGTTCCTGGCTCCACCACCGGTGGATTGTCCGGCTGATAGCGGATGAACTTGACATCCTTGTCCGCTGCTTCCCGGTAGGCATCCTCTCTGAATCCATAGGTGCGCATGTCCCGGAAAAGAATGAAGATATCCATCTTTGGGTTCATTTCTTTCAGCTTGAGGGCGTTTTTGACCGCATGGCTGCAGCAGACCCGGGCACAATAATCGCGGTCTTGCTGCCTGCAGCCCACGCACTGGATCATGACCAGGCTTTCGGCCTCCTGGATTTCCGGCCGCCTCTGCCCGATCTGTTCTTCAAGCTCCAGATGGGTAACGACACGCTGGTCCTGGCCATACAAGTATTCCACGGGCTTGTATTCATCCGCACCCATGGCGATGACCGTGGCCCCATGGTCGATGGTGTTTTTCCCCTTGTGCGAATGGATTGTGGTCCGGAAGTTACCGACATAGCCGGTGGCTTCGGTGATCCTGGCCTCCAGATGCACATGAATGAGAGGGTTGGCGTAGACCTGATCCACGAGATCAGTCACATAGGACTGAACATCAATACCATCCAGGGTAAAATACATCCGTCTGGCTGTTCCGCCCAGCTGGGACTCCTTTTCCACCAGGCAGACCTGGTGTCCCTGCCTGGCGATGGACAAAGCGCAGGTCATGCCGGCCACTCCTCCGCCGACAATCAGGGCGGTCTTGTTGACCGGCAGATCGATATCCTGAAGGGGCTCCAGGTAGCGAGCCCTGGCCACAGACATCTGGACGATATCTTTTGCTTTTTGGGTAGCCTCTTCCGGTTCCTTGGCATGGACCCAGGAATCGTGCTCCCGGATATTGGCCATTTCGCAGAAATACTGATTCAGGCCGGCCTCGCGCAAGGTATCGCGAAACAGCGGTTCCAGGGTTCTGGGGGAACAGGCGGCGATGACCACGCGATTGAGACCTTTTTCCTTGGCCATCTCGGTGATTTCACCAGCCGAGTTTGTGGCGCAGGAAAAGAGCTGTTCCTGGGCATAAACTACATGAGGCAGGGTCAGAGAGTAATCAACCACTGCGGGAACATTGACCACCCGGCCGATATTTGCTCCGCAGTGGCATACAAAGACTCCGATGCGGGGCTCTTCACTGCTCACATCGCGTTCAACCGGATATTCCCGTTCCCTGGTCAGCTTCCAGCGCCTGGAATCCAGGTATTCGCCGCACTGGGTGCCGGCTCCGCTGGCGCTGAACACCGACTCCGGAATGTCCATGGGACCTTGAAATGCCCCGCTGACAAATATGCCCGGCCGCGAGGTCTGGATGGGATTTTGTGGACTGGATTGGCAAAAACCGTGGGCATTGAGGTCAATCCCATAGACCCGGGCCATATCTTGGTTCCCGGCCGGGGGATTGAGTCCCACTGACAAGACCACCAGATCGAACTCCTCTTCCTTGACCCCTTCATCGAAGGTGGCGTAACGAACCCGCACGTTCTTGGTTTCCGGATCCTCACCTGCAATGGAGGCATAGCTGCGGATAAACCGCATGTTGGAGAGCTGTTCGGTCTTATGATAGTAGAGTTCGAAATCCTTGCCGTAGGAGCGGATGTCGTTATGAAATACCGTACATTCCGCCTCGGCATCGTGATCTTTGGTCAACATGACCTGTTTCTGGGTATAGGTACAGCAGACTGCTGAACAATAGCTGTTGTCTCCCGGGGTGACCCGCCTGGAACCTATACATTGAATCCAGGCTATTTTGTGCGGATGCTTCAGATCCGAGGGCCTGAGGATCTCACCTTCATACGGTCCGGTGGCACACAGGAGACGTTCAAAATCCATGCTGGTGACCACATTTGTGTATCTGCCGTACCCGTATTCAGCCCGGACCTTGGGATCAAAGACTTCATAGCCGGGAGAGAGGATAACGGCCCCGACGTTTAAACCGACCCGTTCCTCTTCTTGATTGAGATCAATGGCCTTATTTTCACAGACCGCTTCGCAGATCCGGCACTTCTTCTCCTTCAGATAGAGGCACTCTTCGTCAATATAGGCAATAAGGGGTATGGCCTGAGCAAAATAGATATGCACGGCCTTGCTCTTGGATATTTCCTGATTATAGGGGTCGGGGATATGCACGGGGCAGTATTCGGCGCAAATGCCGCAGCCTGTACATTTGTCTTCTCGAATGTAGCGCGGCTTTTTGACCAGGGAAACATGAAAGTCCCCGGCCTGGCCCTGGACGTTCTCCACCTCTGTATAGGTCAAAACCTCGATATTAGGATGCCGGCCGACCTCGACCAGTTTGGGCGAGAGTATTCACATCGAACAGTCATTGGTGGGATATGTCTTGTCCAGCTGAGCCATATGCCCGCCGATGGCCGGCGATTTTTCCACCAGATAGACTTTAAAACCGGCGCTTGCCAGATCAAGAGAGGCCTGGATGCCGCTGATCCCGCCCCCGACAACCATGACGTCGCCGAAATGGTTCTTGTCCCGGCCTGCACTCAGCCGTTGGATTCTGTCTTTGAGTAACAGTTCTTTATTCATTTTTCCAAATCCTTGTCAGCTTTGCCGGATTGATCGATTATGAAACTGTTCAAAAGGGACAGGCCCTCTTCAATGTCAATTTGTATTTAAACAGACACAACATCCTGGATTATTTCGGTTATGTCCTTAATTTCCAGAACTCCCTCATACTCCAGATTGAGCTTGCTCTCTTCAAAATTGGTAATACAATAGGGACATGAGGTAACCAAAGTCTGGGCCCCGGCTTCCCGGGCCTGTTTTAGTCGGATATCCGAGAATCTCTCGTTTTGGGGCGTATCCATCCAGATCCGGCCGCCTCCACCACCGCAGCACAGGCTCTCCCGGCCCCACTCGCTCATCTCCTTGAGCTCCAGTCCCGGTATCATTCGCAAAAGCTCCCTGGGGGCATCAAAGATCTCATTGTGGCGTCCGAGGTAACACGGGTCGTGATAAGTGACTGTTTTGGAATGCTCTTTGCTGATTTCCAAACGCCCTTCCCGAATAAGCTGCAGGAGGTACTCGGTGATGTGGACTACCTCGAAGTGGACCATAAACTCCGGATATTCATTTTTAAAGGTATGATAGCAGTGCGGAGAGGCCACAATAATTTTGTGTACCCCGTTGTCGATAAAGGTCTTGATGTTCTCCCGGGCCAGGTTCTTAAATACCTGTTCACTGCCGATCTTGCGGATGCTTTCCCCGCAGCAGCTTTCTTTCGCGCCCAGGATACCGAAGTCCACACCCGCCTTGTTCAGAATGTTGGCAATGGCCACAGCCACTCGCTTCATCCGCGGATCATAACTCAAATAACACCCGACAAAGAACAAGGCCTCCATGCCTTCGCTAAAGGTCTTGACCTGCGCATCCCTGGCCCAGTCCGCCCTGTTTTTCCGCTCTCCCTGCAGGGGGTTGCCTTCAGATATCAGACTGGCCCTGGCAGTCCGGGCCGGCCGGACCGAGGGGGGAAAAATCTCATATTCAGAGGCAAGCCGGCGCAGGGACACGCCGACCTGGATCTGATTTACCCCTCTCGGACACTGCTCCGGACAGCGGCCACAGGTCGTGCACCGCCAAATGTCTTCACCTTCGATTTCAGACAAACCAAAGGCCGACTCGCGAATGATCCGGCGTATACTGAAGGTGCGCACCTTGTTCCACGGACAGACCACATCGCACAAACCGCACTGGAAACACAGTCTGTAGTCGAATCCGCCGGCGGCTTGTATTTCATCGATGACTTCCTGGAAAGGGGCTAGTGTTTCCAATTTCAACCTCGCTT
>JBKHIL010000189.1:0-4333 GCA_046538645.1 Desulfovermiculus sp. | reverse complement strand
TCCAGGCAGAGCTATGAGCGCCAATTTTACCTCAAAAACGGCTTTTCCCTGGCCAGATCCCGTCTTTATCGCTGGCCGGGGTGACGAGGCTGGGGTCTGCAGAGTTTTTTGGTTCTGCGTATGCTTGTCAACATCAACATATTTCGTTCCAACTCACGCAGGAGACACATATGCATTGTCTGTACGGAGGCCCGCTCTTTGACGGCGTTCATCTCCACTCCCAGGGATATGTATGCATGGACAAGGGTAAGATTGCGGGTTTTGGGCCGGGAAGCCCCCTGGAATGGACTGGAACATCCCAGGATGTGCAAGGCCGGCTGAACAGCCCGGGTTTTATTGATCTGCACAGCTATGCACTTGAAAAGTGCGTTGAGCCCCGCCCCCGGGCTGTATTTGATCACCAGATGGCTTTGCAGGGACTGGATCACCGTCTGGCCGCCAATGGCGTGACCTCAATTTGTCATGCCGTGGCCTTTCTGGATGAAGAAATGGGCCTGCGTTCCCCGTTTACAGCAGCGGATATGATCCGGTCGATTCAAGACTTTCACGTCTCAGACCGGGCCCATGTCCGGCACAAGGTGCACATCAGATTTGAGGTGGGTGGTACCCTCTCAGCCCAGGTCATCCGGGAGGTGCTCAAGGCTGGCGATTGCGCCCTTTTTTCGGTCATGGACCATTCTCCTGGACAAGGCCAGTTCAAGAGTCTGAAGGCGTTCATAAACTACTTTGCAGCCGCGTATGCCCTGTCGGAGCAAGAAGTCCAGGTTTTGGGCCTGGAACGGGCTGAAAGCAGCCGGCAGGCCTGGGAAGATTCCCTGGAATTGATCCACGAAATCCGGTCTGCAAGCATTCCTATCCTCAGCCACGACGACGACACCGGGCCCAAGGTAAATATGGTCCATGAGCTGGGGGCTGTCGGCAGCGAGTTTCCAGTTTCCCTGGAGGCGGCCGCACAGGCCCGGGACAGAAACATGCTCGTGTGCATGGGCGCGCCGAACCTTCTGCGCGGAGAGTCGACGAACAGCAATGTCACTGCTGCAGAAGTCATCCAGGCCGGACTGTGTGACATCCTGGTCAGCGACTATGCACCGGAAACCCTGCCCCAGGCCGCTTTTTTTGCACACCGTGAGCTGGGAATGGATTTGGCTGCGGTTTTAGCTGCAATTACTTCAACTCCCTGCAGCCTGCTGAAAACAGGAGGTATGTGTCCAGGCTGGATGCGCCTGGGCGCAGACGCGGACATTGTGGTTATTGATACAGCACCTCCCTGGGTCCGTGTGGTCGAGACCTGGGTTGGAGGGCGACGGGTGTATGCCGCGCATTGAGCAGGACAATAAAAGAGAAGACTGGATAACGGAGCGATATATGCAAGAAACCCAATTCCTTGAGCAAGACATGACCCGTGAACAGTGGCTGCCGGCTTTAGCCTGTCTGAGTGCGGTGGAGCTTCGAACCGCAGTCATGCCCATCCTGGACAGCTACGAACTGGAACATCAGGCCCTGCCTGAAGACGGTTTGGGCCTTTTGCAAGTTCAAGACGGAGCCTGGGGGCAAGCCTTCTATTTAGGTGAGTTTCCCCTGGCCTCAGCCCATATTATCCTGCGCACACCCCAGGGCCGGGAATTTCCCGGTGCAGCTCAATATCTGGGAGACAAAAAAGAAAAAGCTGTATACATGGCAGTATGCGATGCCGTTTTGGCCAATAATCTGCCCGAGGAGCATGTTGTTTGGGACCTGGTCAGTGCTGGAAAAAAGAAAAGAGAAGAAATCAAGCGCCAGCGACAGGCCATTATCTCCCGGACCAGGGTTGATTTTGATTTGGTCTCTCCGGTCCAGGGAGGAACAGATGTCGATTGATACACTTTGGGACCCTGAAGTGCAGCAGGGCGTCTTTCGCATCCTGCTGGAAGCTACCGCCCGCCCGGGCCGGATCTACAACCTGCCGCCAAGTCTTGATGACTGTCCTGGCTTTCTCGCGGTTTTGGCCGCGTTGGTGGACAACACCGTCAGCCTGCACGATGCCACCAGAGGCCTGAGCCAGCGGGAATGGAATTTTCTGCAGGCCAGGCAGGAGCGAGCGGATACAGCAGGTTTTATTCTGGCCTCAGGTGCAGAAGGGCCGGAGTTTGCCCCGGCAGTTGGGAGCCTGGAATGCCCGGAAAGAGGGGCGACCGTGATCGTGGCGGTGGCCATTCTCGGCCGGGGTTCACAGCGGATATCGTGTACCGGGCCCGGAATAGAGGACAAACACACGTTTCAGGTTCAGGGCATGTGCCCTCGGTGGATTCAGGTTCGCGAAAAATGGAATGCCTGGTTTCCTCTTGGGGTGGACATGTATCTGGTTGATCACTGCCAGGTCCTGGCCCTGCCCCGGACAACATCTATTTCGAGAGCATAATGGAGCATATCTATGGCCTATGTAGCCATTCAGGGCGGGGAAGAGGCCATCCGCCAGGCGGACAGACTGCGGGAATTTTTGCGCACCAGGCAGGGGGAAAAGAGCCGGCCTGTAGAGCTGGGGGACATTGCCTGCCAGTTGGAAGCCCTGCACAGCCGGATTCTTTCTGAAGGAGGGCTGTACCATGAAGAGCTGGCTTCGCTGGCTTTAAAGCAGTCCATGGGTGATCCCCTGGAAGCCGCCTTTGCCCTGCGCGCCTACCGCTCTACCCGGCCGCGGAATGTGCAGACCAGTGCGCACTCCACTGAAACCATGCGTCTTATCCGGCGGATTTCAGCCGCATTCAAGGATATTCCCGGCGGACAGATCCTGGGTCCTACTCCGGATTTTTCCCTGCGCCTGATGCGTTTTGAGCTCATGCAGGAGCCACCTCGGGAATTTGCCCGCTGGGCCGGGGAATGGCTCAGCGGCCTGCCGGAGGACAATGTTTCGCTGACCATGCCTAAAGTCGTAGACATTCTGCGGCAGCGGGGCCTGCTGGCTGAGGTGGATCCTGCGCCGGAGGCCGCCTTTGACGTCACCCGCGAACCCCTGGTTTTTCCCATCCCCCGCTCCGCCGCCCTGCAGACCATGGCCAGGGGGGAGACCGGAGGCATGCTGGCCCTGGCCTATTCCAACATGCGTGGATACGGAGACCTGCACCCCACTGTGGGTGAGCTGCGGGTCGGCTATCTGCCGGTACACCTGCCCCATCCTATCTCCGGACAAGACATAGAAATCGGAGAAGTATTGATGACCGAATGCGAAATGATCACCAAGTATGAATCAAAGGCTGATGGTCCGCCCCAATTTACACTGGGCTATGGGGCCTGCTTCGGGCACAACGAGACCAAGGCCATTGCCATGGCGGTTCTGGACCGCTGCCTGCAAAAGGGGCAGCGCGACGGGGCCGAGCATCCGGCTGAAGACCAGGAGTACGTCCTCCTGCATATCGACGGCATCGATTCCATGGGATTTTGCAACCATTTCAAGATGCCCCACTACGTGACCTTTCAGGCTGAAATGGACGCCCTGGGCCAGACCCGGGCAGGGAGGGGCTTATGAGCAAAGGCAGAGCAGTACAGGACACACGATCCACAGAGATACCCTTTGGCTTTCTGGATCCGTACGCCAAGCGGGAGATCCGGCGCAGCGTGCTCAAGGCCCTGTGCCTGCCCGGCTATCAGGTCCCGTATGCTTCCAGAGAAATGCCCATGGGACGCGGATTTGGAACCGGCGGACTGCAGCTGACCCTGTCCATTATCGGCCCCCGGGACTGGCTCAAGGTCATAGATCAGGGAAGCGATGATTCCGTAAATGCGGTCAATCTGCGGTCCTTTATACTCCGCACCTGCCCGGGGGTGGAAGAGACCACCCGCACCCAGGAGGCGACACTTATCCAGACCAGGCACCGGATACCAGAGACCGCGCTCCAGGAAGGGCAGCTCCTGATCCTTCAGGTGCCTATCCCTGACCCGCTCACTCCGGTGGAGCCCTCGGAAGGAAAGCGAAAGACCATGCACGGCGAGGCCGACTACTCCCGCATTCTGGTCAAGCTGTATGAAGATTTGCGGGAGTTCAGCCAGGTGGCCATCTCCAGCAGCTATCCCACCCGGATCAATGGGTACTATGTCTTAAGCCCCTCTCCTATCCCTCGTTTTGATGTGCCTAAAATGCATTTGTGCAAGGCTCCGCTCATCTTCGGGGCCGGACGGGAGAAAAAGATCTACGCGCTTCCGCCGTACACCACGGCAGAGCCTTTGTCATTTGAAGATGTGCCCTTTGAGGTGGAGCAGTTTGTGGATGAAAAGGGGCAGCGACGGACATGCTCTTGCTGCGGCGCAATAGACAGCTATCTGGAAGAATGTGTGGCCCAGGACGGAGCCCGGACCTATC
>JBKHIL010000188.1:0-4337 GCA_046538645.1 Desulfovermiculus sp. | reverse complement strand
AAACGTGGTCACCTCCCTGGAGTTTGAACGTATCCTCTCTGCCGGCGGCCCGACGGGAGGACATGTCAAGCGCCTTTCTGACGACCAGCCGGCCCAAAAAATCGCCTGGCTGCAATGCGTGGGGTCCCGGGACATCAACCGCTGCGACAACAGCTATTGCTCGTCAGTCTGCTGCATGTACGCCATCAAAGAAGCGAGCATGGCCCGGGAACATGTCGGACCGGAATGTGAGCCGGCAATTTTCTTCATGGACATGCGGACAACAGGCAAGGAGTTCGAACGCTATTATATAAAGGCCCAGGAAGACGGCGTCAGGTTTATCCGTTCCCGGGTCCATTCGATTATTGAAAAGGATTCCAGCGGCACCCTCTCGTTGTCCTATGCCACTGAAAATGGAGAGCTGATCACTGAAGATTTTGACCTGGTCGTTCTCTCTGTGGGCATGGAACCGGCTTCCAGTGCAGTACACACGGCCAGGCAGCTGGGCATTGAGCTGGATAGGTCCAACTTTGTGGCCACCAAGGACTTCGCCCCGGTCTCGACCTCCAGGCCCGGAGTCTATGTGGCCGGGGTGCTGCAGGAATGCAAGGATATCCCCCAGTCGGTAATGGAAGCCTCTGCCGCAGCCTGTAACGCGGGCATGGATCTGGCCCGGGCCAGGGGAGAGATGGTCCAGGAAAAGACCTTCCCGCCTGAGGCCTCTATTGAGGACCAGGAACCGCGGATCGGGGTCTTTGTCTGCAACTGCGGAACCAATATAGGCGGGATCGCCGACGTTCCGGCCATAGCTGAATTCGCCCGGACCCTGCCCGGGGTGGCCTATGTGGAGGAAAACCAGTTCACCTGCTCCCAGGATACCCAGGATAAGATGATTCAGACCATCAAGGAGTACAATCTGAACCGGGTGGTTGTAGCGGCCTGCACTCCGCGGACTCATGAACCGCTGTTCCAGGAAACCATCCGCGATGCCGGACTCAACAAGTATCTCTTTGAAATGGCCAATATCCGCAATCAATGCACCTGGGTCCATTCCCAGGACCCTGAACAGGCCACCTTGAAATCAAAAGATCTGGTCCGCATGGCAGTGGCCCGGGCCAACCTGGTGCATGCCCTGCAAGAACCCAGGATTTCTGTAAACAGTCATGCCCTGGTTATCGGCGGGGGTATTTCCGGTCTGACCGCAGCCTTGTCTTTGGCTGAACAAGGCTTCCAGGCCACCCTTGTGGAGCAGGGTGACCACCTGGGCGGCAATGCCAGGCAGCTGAACAAGACCTGGCAGGGAGAAGACATCCGGGCCGGACTGGATGATCTTGTAAGCCAGGTAACCAGCCATCCCCGAATAACTGTGCACACCCAAGCACACATAACCGGCTCCAAGGGTTTTGTGGGCAACTTTGAAACCACCATCACCTCAAGCGATGGACAGGAGTTCATCCTGGAGCATGGTGCGGTGATCATGGCTGTCGGGGCCTTGGAACACAAACCGGTAGAATATCAGTATGCAGAACACGACCGGGTACTGACCCACCTGGATCTGGATGAGGCCATGCGCAGACAGGATCCCCGGGTGAGGAAGGCCGCAAACGCAGTCTTTATCCAGTGCGTGGGCTCCAGGGAGCCGGACCGTCCCTACTGCTCCAAGGTCTGCTGCACCCACAGCATCAAATCCGCCCTGGCCTTGAAGGAAGAGAACCCGGAGATGAACGTCTTTATCCTCTACCGGGACATCCGGACCTATGGCCAGCGGGAAGAACTCTATCAGCAGGCCCGCAGGAAAGGGATCCTGTTCATCCGGTACGACCTGGAGCACAAACCAGCTGTTTCCGCCCAGGGAGATGGACTGGAAATAAAAGTCCATGATCCCATCCTGGACCGGGACATAGCCATCTCCGCCGACCTCCTGGTCCTGGCCGCGGCTGTCGTTCCGGCTGATAATGAAGCCCTGGCCCAGATGTTTAAGCTGTCCACCAATGAAGATGGATTCTTCATGGAGGCCCATCCCAAACTGCGGCCGGTGGAGTTTGCCACTGAAGGCATCTTTATGGCCGGCCTGTCCCATTACCCCAAGCCAGTGGAGGAGAGCATCGCCCAGGCCAAAGCTGCTGCCGCCAAAGCGGCCGCAGTGCTGTCCAAAACTGAACTCACGGTGGAGGGCATGGTCTCAACAGTAAATGAGTTTCTGTGCCGGGGATGCGGAGAGTGTGTCCAGGCCTGCCCCTTTGCGGCCATAGAGCTGGTGGATCGGGACAATGGATCCCAAGTGGCTGCTGTCACATCCGCCCTGTGCAAAGGATGCGGATCATGTGCCGTGGCCTGTCCCACAGGCGCAGCCTCCATCTGCAACTACGAGGATGACAAGATCATGGCCATGGTGGAAAGCGCACTGGCCTAAATTTCATGCTGGAGAGAGCATGAAATTTACTCTCCAGTTTGGCGAAAATGATTTTTAAATTGTGAATCAGGACATGCGAACCCTTTAAAAACACCATAAGGGAAGACAGAATATGGCCGAAGACTTCAGTCCGCATATAATTACTTTTGCCTGTAACTGGTGTGCCTACTCGGCTGCGGACCTGGCCGGAGTAAGCCGCATGCAGTACCCTCCGGAAATGCGGATTATCCGGGTCATGTGCTCTGGACGGATAAATCCCAACTTCATCCTCAAGGCCCTGGCCAAAGGAGCCGACGGCGTCCTGGTCGCCGGCTGACATATCGGGGATTGCCATTACCTGGATGGTAATGTGAAGGCGGAAAAGATGTTTCAGACCACCACAGAGCTGGCTGCCACCCTGGGTATTGATACCAGGCGTATCCGCCTGGAGTGGATTTCCTCGGCTGAAGCAGGCCGGTTTGTTGAAGTGGCCAGAGATTTCACCGAGCAAGTCCGGACCCTGGGTCCGGCCAACTTAAAGGTGGCAGCCTGATTGGCAGCAACTTTGCCCCCAAGGAGCGTACGCCGTGAGTAGAGATGTCCTCGTGATCGGAGGCGGAATTGCCGGAATCCAGTCCTCCCTGGATCTGGCCGAGATGGGATTTCATGTTCATCTGGTGGAAAGCCTGCCCAGCATCGGGGGGAAAATGGCCCAGCTGGACAAGACATTTCCCACCAACGACTGCGCGATCTGAATCCTCTCGCCCAAGATGCTGGATGTCGGTCGACATCCCAATATCTCCCTTTTGGCCTACAGTGAGGTGGAAAAGGTTCAGGGCCAGGCCGGGGATTTTCAGGTCCACATCCGGAAAAAGGCCAGGTACGTAGACGAAGCCCGCTGCACGGGCTGCGGGGCATGTACTGAAAAGTGCCCCACGGTGGTCCCGGATGCCTTCAACGAGGGTTTGGGTCAGCGCAAGGCCATCTACAGCTGGTTTGCCCAGGGCATTCCCTCCACGCATACTATTGATACCGATCACTGCCGGGTCTTTGCCGGCAAGAAGTGCGGAGCCTGCGCCAAGGCCTGCCAGGCCGAGGCCATAGATTTTGACCAGCAGGATCAGCTCCTTGATCTGGAAGTTGGGGCCATCATTGTAGCTATCGGCTACGACGTCTTTGATCCGTCCCGCATCCCGGAATACCGGTACAAGGATCTTGATAACGTGGTCACGGCCATGGAGTTTGAGCGTCTACTCTCAGCCAGCGGGCCGACCGGCGGCCATCTGGACCGCCCCTCAGACCGGGCGGTTATGGATCGTATTGTGGAACTGGAGAAGACGGTCAAAAAGTCCAGGCGGGCTGTAGACAATTTTGAAAAGAAGTTTGAGCGTTCTTCAGAGGATTTCTATGCCGGGTATCAGCCCGGTGACCCTGACCAGGACCAGGAAAGCCAGAAATGGGCAAAGGCCTATGAAAAGTGGCTGCAGGAAAAAAATGAGCTCGAGGAGCTGCAGGAAAAGGCAAAGGGATTTTCCGTGGCCAAAAAGCTGGCTTTTATTCAGTGCGTTGGATCCCGGGACATCCGCTTCTATCCCTTTTGCTCCGGATACTGCTGCATGCACTCCATCAAAGAGGCCATCATCGCTCATGAACATGAACCGGAGACAGAATCAACCATTTTCGGCATGGACATCCGGGCCGTGGGCAAAGGGTTTGAGGAATACAAGGTCCGGGGAGGGAATACCTCCAACATCACTTACAAGCGGACCAGGGTGGCCGAAATCGTGAAGGGCAGCAACAACAACCCGGTTGTTGTCTACGAAGACACCCAGAGCCGGCAGATCAAACGGGAGCCCTTTGATCTGATCATCCTGGCCACGGCCTGCGCCCCCAGCCGGGCCAACCCAGCTCTGGCCGAGACATTAGGCATAGAAATCAATGAGTTTGGTTTTTTCCGCACCGATGA
>JBKHIL010000187.1:0-4342 GCA_046538645.1 Desulfovermiculus sp. | reverse complement strand
TTGGACGCGGCTGTGCCCTCCAGAAGCGAAAAGCCGGCCACATTCACCCAGCTGTCAATCCCGTCCATGCGGGCAAAAATCTCATTCATTTCTGCGGTCACTTTCTGGGTCCGGGCAAAGGAAGCCCCATCCGGCAACTGGGCTGAGGCCAGGATATAGCCCTGGTCTTCGGTGGGCACAAAACCGGTGGGCAGCTGCAAAAACCCCCAGCCGGTAAGAGCCGTCAAGCCGGCAAACAAGACTAAAACAATAAATGCCTTGCGCACCAAGCCACCCATAAGGCCCAGATAGACATTGGTGGTCAAGCCAAAGCCCCGGTTAAAGGCTCGGAAAAAGATATTTTTCCTCTTGGGGGCAGGGCGCAGGAGCAAGGCGCTCAAAGCCGGGCTCAGGGTCAGGGCATTTATCGCGCTGAAAACCGTAGATGCGGCAATGGTCAGGGCGAACTGCATGTACATCTGCCCGGTGATGCCACCCATAAAGGCTGTGGGGACAAAAACAGAAAGCAGGACCAGTGTGGTGGAGACAATGGGACCGCTGACTTCCTGCATGGCCCGTACAGTAGCTTCTTTGGTCTCCAGACCGAGCTCCTCGATATTTCTGGCGGTATTTTCAACCACCACAATAGCGTCGTCCACCACAATGCCGATAGCTAGAACCAGACCGAACAGGGTGAGCATATTCAGGGAAAAGCCGAGCAGGCCCATGACTGCAAAGGCACCGATCAAGGATACCGGGATGGTCACCGCCGGAATGAGGGTCGCCCTCCAGTCCTGCAAAAAGATAAAGATGGTAAAAAAGACCAGGACAATGGCTATGAGCAGGGTTTCAATCACCTCGTCTATGGAGGCCTGGACAAAATCCGTGGTGTCCAGAGGGACCTCATAGCTGAGTCCCGCGGGAAAAGACTCAGAGAGCTCATCCATCTTGCCCCGGACCCTCTCGGCCAGATCAATGGCATTGGCCCCGGGCAGCTGATAGATGGCCAACATGGCCGTTTCCCGGCCTTTGTACTGGCTCTCGGTCCCATAAGACCTGGCCCCCAGCTCAATGCGGGCCACATCGTTGAGCCTGGTCACCCGTCCTTCAGACCCGGTCTTGACTATGATGTCCTCGAACTGGGAGACCTCATCCAGCCTGCCCTGGGCATTTATCACATACTCAAAGGCCTGGCCCTTTTCCAGCGGCGGCTGACCGAGCTGCCCTGCGGCTACCTGAACATTTTGTTCCTGGATGGCGGCGACCACCTCGTTCGTGGTCAGATTCCTGGCCTTTAAGCGGTCAGGATTCATCCAGATGCGCATGCTGTAATCACCAGCTCCAAAGATGCTTACCCCGCCTACACCCTGCACGCGGGACAACTCGTCCTTGATACTCAAAGTGGCGTAGTTGCTCAGATACAGAGCGTCAAAATCCTCATTGTCCGAGGTCAGAGCCAGCATAATGACAATATCCGTGGACTGCTTCTTGGTGGTCACTCCCAGGCGTTTGACCGTATCCGGCAGGGAAGCTTCGGCAATGGCCACCCGGTTCTGGACCAGGACCGTGGCCATGTCCAGATCTGTGCCCGTTTCAAAGGTCACTGTCAGGCTGTAACTGCCGTCATTCGAACAAGTAGAGGACATATACAGCATATCCTCCACCCCGTTGACCTGCTCCTCAATGGGCTGGGCAACACTTTCAGAGACCACCTTTGCGCTGGCCCCTGGATAATTGGCTGAGACCTGGATCGTGGGCGGGGAAATCTCAGGGTACTGGGCTATGGGCAGAGTAAGGAGGGTGACCCCGCCGGAGATGACGATGATAATGGCAATAACCGAGGCAAAGATGGGGCGGTTGATGAAAAAACGGCTCATTCCCGGCCTTCCTGGGCAGTCGAATTGTCCGAGACCTGGACCGGAGAGACCTTTGCCCCCGGCCTGGCTCGCTGAATGCCGTTGACAATGACCACATCATCTTTGTCCAGCCCGGAACGGATGACCCGGAGGTGGTCAACCTTCGGTCCGGTGGTTACCACCTGGACCCGGACAGTATGATCATCCTCAACCACGTACACAAAACTTCCCCGCTGGTCTTCACTTAAGGCCACATCCGGAACGAGCAGGGCCTCCTGGTCCTTGGCAATCGGAAAGCGCAGCCTGGAAAACAGACCAGGCATGATATACATATCTTCGTTTGGAAAAACGCCCCTTATCTGAATGGTCCCGGTGGAGGTATCCACTTCGGTGTCTATGGAGTCGATCCACCCCTGATGGGGATAAGCGCGCTCATTGCCCAGGGCCATAAATATCGGGACGTCCTGCTCTGACTCAGCCAGGGATGTATCCATCTCTCTAGCATGCTCCATAAATTTGAGCAGGATGTCTTCACCTATGCTGGCATACACATAGATCGGGCTGTACTGGACCATGCTGGCCAGCAGGGTGGAGGAGTTGATCAGATTGCCCGGGTCCACATAATTGCGGCTGATGCGTCCGGAAAACGGGGCATGAATCTGTGTAATCCAGATTGATGTGGGCCTCTTCGACCTGGGCTTTGCCGGCCGCAATGGCAGCCTGGGCCGTGTCTTTCTTGGCTTTGGCCTCCATAACTTCCACTTCGCTGACCGCCTGGTCCTGGTAGGCGCTCTGCTTGCGCTGCAAAGTAGACCGGGCCAGCTCCAGCTCTGCCTTCTTGGCCTCCAGATTCGCCTTGGCCTTGTTCAGCTCAGCCTGGTACGGGAGGGGGTCGATCTGAAACAACAGTTTCCCTTTGTCCACCACATCTCCAGCCTGAAAATTCACTGTCTGCAGATAGCCGTTGACCCGGGCCTGCAGGTCCACGCTCCGGGAGGCCTCGGTAGTTCCGGTGGAATATTCATACACTGTGACGTCCTGCTGAACCGGAGTATCCACAGTCACCTTCGGCGGCGGGGGGGGCTTATAGGTGTTTTGGTCCTGCCCGCAGGCATACAGGCAAACACAGCAACAAAGGAGAATGCAGAGCTTTTTCATGCTGGACTGTCCTCAAAGAAAGCATCGAGTTAATCATTGACCACAGACTCGCCAGCGGCAGTGCTGACTCCAGATGAACCGGCCTCCGAATTCCATCCCCCGCCCAGGGCCTTGTACAGGGTGACCATGAACAGGGCGGCATTGCCCTTGGCCGTGTCCATCTGGTCCTCGGCCGAATACAGGGAACGCTGCGCATCCAGGACGTTTTGAAAGTCAGCCAGACCGTCCTTGTAAAGCTTCTCAGCCATGTGCAGGGATTTCCTGGAGGCCAAAACTGCATTGTGTAAGGAATCAAGACGTTTTTTCTGCTCCCGATACCCGGTCATGGCGCTTTCCACTTCGCTCAAGGCCTGAAGGACCGTCAGCCGGTAGGCCAGGAGGGCCTGCTCGGCCCTGGCCTCTTCCATCTCTATCCGGGCTCTGGTCTTTCCTGCATTGAATACATTCCAGCTTAAAGTAGGGCCGAAGAGAAAAGTCCGGGCAGCAGAGGTGAATATATCATCCAGATCTGCAGCGGTGTAGTTGAAGCTCCCGTTCAAAGACAACCTGGGATAGAGCAGGGCCTCTGCCATGCCGATGCGGGCGGTCTGGGCGGCGAGCTCGCGCTCAGCCTTGCGGATGTCCGGTCTCTGCCGCAATATATCCGCCGGCACCCCGGAACCGACCGATTCCGGAGGCAAAGGGATCGAGCCTTGACCATCCAAAAACTGTCTGGCCGTCCCTGGCTGACTTCCCAGCAGGACATCCATGGCATTCATGGATTGCTGCAGCTCAATGCGCAAGGGTGGGACTGCAGCCCTGGTATTGGCCAGAACCATTTCAGCCTGGGCCACATCCAGGCCTGTGGCCAGGCCGTGCTTGTATCGGGATTTGGTAAGAGACAGAATCTCTTCCTGGGATTGAATATTTGCCTGCGCTGTACGCAGCCTGGTCTGCAGGGTGCGAATATCCACGTATGTGCTGGCCAGCTGGGAATACATGGAAATCATGACATCGGTGCGCTCTTCCCGGGACGCCTGATAGTCTGCCGTGGAGGCTTGAACCTTGCGCCTGATGCGGCCAAAAAGATCGAGTTCCCAACCGGCCTCCATCCCGGCCGCATAATACGTATCGGTTGTACCCCCGGGATCAAGAGCTGATGGCCGGCTCTCCTGTCTGGTCACTGAACCTTGCGCATCCAGGGTGGGCAGGTAGTCTCCAGCAGTCATACGCAGCCTGGCTCTGGCCTCATCCAGCCTGGCCACAGCAATTTGCAGGTCCAGATTCTGTTCTGCGGCCTGCTCAATGAGTGTGGTCAAAACCGGGTCTTCAAACACCAGCCACCACTGCCGGACTATTGCTTGGTCCGG
>JBKHIL010000186.1:0-4353 GCA_046538645.1 Desulfovermiculus sp. | reverse complement strand
ATGATCGGAGATTTGGATCAGGAGTAAACTCCATTTTGCTCCCAGTCGCTGCATGGGACCCGGAGCAACACCAGGTCATCTGATAACAGTTGCCGGACCATGCGGGGAATAAATGTACGAAAAGACCGTCCGTTGCCCGGTCACTGCCTTGGCCCCAGACCATTTTGCTGCCAGTCCTAATATCCAGGATAATACTGACGACGGTTCTTCCGGTCCTTCTGTATAGCTTACCGGTCCTTTGATTTTGGCCATGTCTTTGAGCTGGTTTTTGGCAGCGCTGAAGCTGCCCAGGGAATCGACAAGACCAGCCTTTTGAGCCTGCCTGCCGGTAAAGGCCCGACCGTCCGCCAGGTTTTGGACTTGCTCCACGTCCATGCTCCTGCCCCGGGCCACTGCCATGACGAACTGCTCATGCAGATCCTGAACCAGATTCTTAAAGTACTCCCGCTCTGATTCACTCAGTGACTGCGTGGGGGACCCGGCGTCCTTGAGCTGCCCGCTGCTTATCGTTTGGTCCACAACCCCGATGCGGTGCAAAAGATCTTCAAAGGACAACAGCTGGGTCTTGACACCAATGCTGCCGGTGATGCTGCCCGGGTTGGCCACAATCCGATCTGCGGCACAGGCGATGTAATATCCGCCGGATGCAGCCACGGCGCCCATGGAAGCCAGGACCGGTTTGCTTTTGGCCAATTTGCTTACTGCGTCGTAGATCTCCTGCGAGGGAGCTACCACCCCGCCAGGCGAGTCAATGCGTACCAAAACGGCCCGGACCGCGTCATCCTGGGCCAGGCGCTCAATCCAGTCCGTTGTCCTCTGGGAGTCGACAACGGTTCCTCGTACATGGACTATGCCTACCTTGGTCGCAAACCAGGAGATATCACCGCTGCGCAGGGACGAAAAAAAGGCCATGGCCCCAAAAGTCAGGACCACGGCCGTAAAAACAAGAAACAACCCAAACAGCAGCGGGTGGCGTTGGCTAAATCTACTCCTCATCGGCGGAGGAATTCCCCTCATCTTCGAGTTTTTGCCGGATAAGATCACCCAGGTTGCTTCCGGTTGAAGCAGTTCCAGACCCTCGCTGCTCTTGGGCCCGTTTGCGTTCTTCCTCTTCCAGGTAGGCCTTGATGGACAAACCCAGTCGTCTCTCGTCTGCGCTGACCCGGATCACCTTGGCAGTGACTTCCTGCCCCACTTCATAGAGCTCACTTGGGGCCTTGATCTTTTTGGGGCTGAGTTCAGAGAGGTGAACCAGGCCCTCGATTCCTTCCTGCACTTCCACAAACAGACCAAAATCAGTGATATTGGTGATGGTTCCACTGACCGTGGTTCCTTCCGGGAAGAGCTGCGGAATCTGCAGCCAGGGATCATCGGTCAACTGCTTGACCCCCAAAGTGAACTTTTCGTTTTCCTTGTCCACAGTGAGTACCTTGGCCTGGATCATGTCCCCGACATTATACATTTCTCCCGGATGATGGATTTTTTTGGTCCAGGACAGATCAGAAACATGGATAAGTCCGTCGATTCCATCTTCAATGCCGATAAAAATGCCAAAATCAGTGATATTCTTGATCGGCGCTTCCAGGATGGTTCCTTCAGGATACTTTTCATAGACCAGATCCCACGGGTTGGGTCTGACCTGCTTCATGCCCAGGGATATGCGTTTACGCTCGGCGTCAACACTTAATATGACCACATCCACTTCATCGCCTACATGCACCATTTGCGAGGGGTGTCGGAGCTTCCTGGTCCAGGACATTTCAGATATGTGAACAAGGCCCTCAACTCCGGGTTCCAGCTCCACAAAGGCTCCATAGTCCACTATGTTGGTCACTTTTCCGGTGAAGCGTTGTTCCGGAGGATATTTTTCAGCAATCCCGTCCCAGGGGTTGGGTACCAATTGCTTCATGCCCAATGAAACTTTCTGCCCTTCCCGGTCATAGTTCAGGACTTTCAGTTCCAGGTTGTCCCCCATCTGAACCATCTCTTTGGGATGCTTGATCCTCTTCCAGGACATGTCTGTGATGTGCAGCAGACCGTCCAAACCGCCGAGATCGACAAAGACGCCGTATTCGGTGATGTTTTTGACTTTCCCAGTCAAAACCTGTCCTTCTTCAAGGGTTTCAAGGAGTTGATCTCGCTGGTGTTCGCGCTCTTCTTCCAGGATGACCCGGCGTGACACGATAACATTGCTGCGCTTGCGGTTGATCTTTAGGATGCGAAAATCATACTCCTGATTGACCAGGGCATCCATATCCGGTACTGGCCGCAGGTCTACATGGGAACCGGGCAAAAAGGCTTCTATGCCCTGGATCTCCACGGTGTACCCGCCTTTGATCCGCTGGATGATAGTCCCTTTGACGTTCTTCTCCTGTTCCTGCAGGGCTTCAAGTTCATCAAGAACTTTCATCCGTTTGGCCCGGCGATGAGAGAGGGAAATGGTCCCTTCCATGTCGTCCTTGTGAACCACAAAGACGTCAACCTTATCACCCACCTGAACAGTGAGATTGCCGTCCCGGTCTTTGAATTCCTCTGCTGAAATCTGCCCTTCGGACTTAAAATTCACATCCACCAGGATATGTTCGTCCCCAAGCTTAACCACCGTTCCAGTGATGATACTCCCATCTTCGAGTTCACCAAAGTCGGAATGGAGATAATTCTCCAGGGCGGCTTCGAAGTCGGTTTCGTCCATGGACATTTCGTTTTCGGAATTCATGTCTTGGTTGTCTAAATACTCTTGTTGCGTTGTGTGCATCAAACTCATACCCCCTAGCACGGTAAATTTGGTGATATGTATCAGATCATGATTTGCAATGCAACTGAAACAAGGCCCAAAAACAAAATTTCATTCCAGGGCCGGTTCGGATTCATTCTCCAGGGCCAGGGCGGACAGATCGTAGGTCATGCTGTCCACCACTTCCGCCCGGACCATATCCCCTGGCCTGGCCCGTCTTGAGCTTATATACGTCAATCCATCCACCTCCGGGGCCTGAAACCAGGCCCGTCCCTGGAACAGGGCAGGCCATTCCGGTTCTGCCTGATCCACCAGGACCTGCAGGGTCTCTCCCACGCAGCTGGCCAGAATCTCCTGGCTGATATCGGCCTGAACCCGCATGAGCTCCTGTCGTCTCTGTTCTTTGACATCATCTGGCACCTGTCCGGGAAGGCAAGCCGCTGCCGTGCCTTCCTCAGCTGAAAAAGCAAACACACCTACATGCCAAAAACGCATTTCTTGCACAAAGGATACCAGGGACTGAAAATGGGCTTCAGTTTCTCCCGGGTATCCCACTATCAGGCTGGTGCGCAGACAGGCCCGGGGAATTATGGACTGAATGCGGTCTACAATCCGGCGGGGATCCCTGGCAAAAGGCCGGCCCATATGACTCAGGATGTCCGGATGGGAATGCTGCAATGGAACATCAAAATATGGGAGAAGGGGCGGTCCGGTCCGGGCAATGAATTGCAGCAAATCGCTACTCACTCCGGTTGGATACAGATACATGAGCCGGATCCAGTCTAGACCGGAAATGGCAAGGAGTGACTCCAGGAGGTGGTAAAGCCTGGTTGATCCCGGTCCCCAATCCCTCCCGTAGGCGGTCAGATCCTGGGCTACAAGGCATAACTCCCGAACACCCTGGTCCCTTAAGCGTCTGGCCTCTTGCTGCAATGCATCTAAGGACACAGATCGCAGCTGTCCGCGTATGGAGGGAATAGTGCAAAATGCACACCGATGTTCACATCCTTCGCTGATTTTCAGGTAGGCATATCCCGGAGGCGTGGTCAGCAAACGCCCCGGTCCTTCCTCAGAGATATCAAAATGCGCGGAAAGACGGTGGGCAAAAAAGGCTTGATCATGCACCGACAGCCACAGATCAACCTCAGGCAATTCCCGGGCCAGCTCCTGCTGCCCGTACCGGGCGGGCAGGCATCCGGCTACTGCCAATAACGGGCGGCGAGTCCCGCCTTCCAGACTCAAGGCAATATCCAGTATGGTCTTAACTGATTCCTCCACAGCAGGCCGGATGAAGGCACAGGTGTTGACAAGCACTATATCGGCTTCAGAAATATCAGCAGCCGGCTGATAGACATGCCCCAGCTGACCAAGCATATTTTCTGTATCGACCCGGTTCTTGGGACAACCCAGGCTTACAGTATAGACGTGAAGAGTTCCAGGCATTTTTCAAGGCCCTTGTTGATCATGCTCATGCATAAAAAGAGTTATGTTTTTTCCGATTATTGATGTCTGGATCAAAAGAGGATAGTCATGAAGACCGCATCAGTCTTTAGATCCAGGAGGAAATAACCATGCGTGCATTCTGCAACAGCTTGCACACAGGTATGACTTTCTCTGCA
>JBKHIL010000028.1:0-10750 GCA_046538645.1 Desulfovermiculus sp. | reverse complement strand
ACTTTTTCCCAGTTGTTCTCCACCTTGTCGGCCAGAAAACGGAGGAAGAGAAGATAGCTCAGACCGGAGATGTGCTCATTGACCCAATCGGACAGGTTGTATTTGGAGCGCAGCCGGGTGTTGACCATCTGGTGCCCGGCCGGAATCAGCCGCTGCTCCATGCCCGCCTTTTCCTCCAGCACCAGCTGCTTGAAACGCTTATGGTTATCCAGAAGAGGCTTGGTCAGTATATCCCGCAGGATGTCCATGAGATCCAAAACCCGCTCGGCCATGGCCTTGCCTCGCAAAAAGAGCCAGGTACAAGGCTGCCCTGTCTGTTCATGAGCGGCGGCAAAGGTCTGGGCATGAATTCCACCGGTTCTGGCCTGGATCCGCTGGCTCAAGCTGACATAGTCCTCATCCTGGGTGCCCATCTCGGTCAGGGCGCGGCCGAAAAGACGGGCATACCCCAGGTACTTCTGATCAAGCTGGCCGAGATCAAAGCCCACATCCACATAGAACACGGAATTGGTGAACAGGTCATGAAACAGGACCTGCCCGGATTCTTCCTTTTCGATGTGCAAAGGATAACGAGGGGCCTGAGCTGGAAGGTCCGGGACAGTCAAACGCGGAATTTTGGCCAGCTCCTCCGGAGGATCGGGCTCTTGCTGCAGGGCCTGCAGGCGCTCGCTTTCCTCCTGTATGGCCTGCAGCTGCTTTGGACTCAGATGGGCGCTGAGCTCCTGGAGCCGCTTTTTTTCCCGTTTTTCAATACCTCGTCCCTTGTCCGGATCTGGAGAGAGAACCACTGTGCTCTGATGGGGATTGTCCAATAAATACTCTTTGACCATCTGCTCAAAGACCGGCTCTCTGGACTCCAGTCTGGTCTTGATCTCTTCCAGAGGAGGTTCAAAAGCCCACAGCAATGTCGGATCTTCATCATACAGCCAGGTGCTCAGGGCCCTGATCATGAGGACCAGCCCCCGGGGCAGAGAGCCGGTATTGTTTTCCCTCAGCTCGAATTCCACACTGTTGACAGCCGCCTCCACGGTCCTGGGATCAAAGCCTTCCTCAGCGCAGGAACGCAAGGTTTCAAGGATGATGTCCTCCACTTCGGGAACTTTTTCCTCGGCCGTGATCCCCTTTAAACCGGTCGAAAAAAACATTTGCCGCAAATCGGCTTCCAAACCAATCCCGGCCAGATCCTCACCCAGCCCGGAGTCCAGCAGGGCCTTGCGCAGTGGTGAAGCCGGCATGCCTATCAGCAATTCCTCCAGTATATGGGCCCTGAGATTGGCTCCCAAATTGGTGCTCGCATCGAGCAGCCAGTTCTTGCTCAGCATGGGCTTGGCCCCATTCTGTGGATCGGCAGGATAGTGGGTCTTCAGCCGTCGGGGCTGGGCGAGGCGGGGCTGCAGCTCAATGTGCGAGTCCACGTCCAGAGCCTGGAAATGCTGCAGGTACTCGTGGAGAAGAGCCAGATATGGGCGGGGATCGTCGTTGCCGTATATAAAAATGCGGGCATTGGAGGGGTGGTAGTAGGTGCGGTGAAACTCCAGAAATTGCTCATAGCTAAGCTCCGGTATAGATTCCGGATGTCCGCCGGAGTCCAAACCATACGTATTGTCCGGAAAAAGAGATTGCTGAGAATACTCTGCCAGCAGGCTGTCCGGCGAGGAGTAGGCCCCTTTCATCTCATTATAGACCACGCCCTGGTAGCTCAGCCCCTGGGGGTTGTGGCCGTCCCTGATCAGATGCCAGCCCTCCTGGGCGAATATTTCCGGGGTGATTCGAGGGAAAAACACGGCGTCCAGATAGACATCCATCAGGTTCAGCAGGTCCTGACTGTTCTGGCTGGCCACTGGATAGCAGGTTTTGTCCGGAAAGGTCATAGCATTTAAAAAGGTGTGCAGCGAGCCTTTGAGCAGTTCCACAAAGGGCTCCTTGACCGGATATTTCCGGGACCCGCAGAGCACGGAATGTTCCAGGATATGCGCCACACCGGTGGAATCCCGCGGAGGAGTGCGCAGGGTTATGCCGCAGACCTTGTTTTCGTCCCCGTTTTCCACTGTGAGCACTTGTGCCCCGTTTTGTCTGTAGCGGTATAAGCTGACCAGTCCCTGGATCTCTTTGATCCGGGTCTGCCACATAAGTTCAAATCCTAAATCCTTCATTCATCCTCCCCGCAGGAATCTTTGCTTTGTTTTCATATTCTAAAGGCTCCCATGCCAATTTCCGACAGCACCGAGTCTGGAATCACTTTTCCCAGACCACTTCTCCACTTAAGATCGATCCCTTCTCAACCCGTTGCTGGGCAGGCCTTTCGTTGCGCACCTCAACCTCCCCCCGGCACACAACATCGGCCTCAAAGAGGACATCACCCTTGACTATAAACCGGATACAGTCAAGAAGGCTCGGCTCACCCTGGGGAAAACGGCTTTCGAACTGGTCGACCTTTTTGAAGAATTGCGGATCCAAATCCACTTCAATGTCTGGATGAGAGCGTTCGGGATTGGGAATAAGCTGGTAGGTGTCGCTTAATTGATAGCAGTCAGAGCGAACCACCAGGAGATCATTGGTCTTTTTCACCGGAGCAAAGCGTTTGCGGTCCACATGCAGAGCCGCACTGCGGGTAAAGGAGGAGATGGCCGCGCCCATGGCTGTCTCCAGTTGATAGACCCGGGGGGATGATTCATCCCGGGGATCTAAGGACTTGGGATTGACAATGAGCGGCAGTCTGGGCAAGCCTTGAGTGCTGATCATGGAGGACAGGGCCACAAGATCCAACCAGATGCTGTTGGTATTGAAGTAGGGATGGCGGGTAATATCCTGAAAGGCCTCAATGTCCTCCTGAGGACACTGGGCTATCTCGCGCAGCAGCAGGCGGCCGTCCGGCTGTTTGGCCAGATGGCCCCCTTTTCTGTCCGCAGGAGAGCGTTTGGCGACTTCCATTAAGAACTCCAGCTCATTGCGAATAAAATAGCCCAGTATGGCAGGGTTGAGGACCGCTCCCAGATTGTCTGCATTGGATACCAGAGCATAGCGCTTTCCGGCCTTGATGAGTTTGTCCAGCATGCCCGAGGTATACAAAGCCGCATAAAGATCTCCGTGTCCCGGGGGGTTCCACTCCAGTTCCGGATGATCTGCAGACTGGGCCGGCTGCAGGGTATCAGCCTGGATCTTGGGATACATGTGCTGCACAAATTCCCATGGTTTCTCTTCATCCGGCAGGTGCATACGTTTCATATGGGCTTGCGTATCGTCATGGGTATTGAAGCTGTCCATAAGAACCAGACCAGGTCCATGGTCTCTAAACTGACCTAAGCACTCAGCCTGCTTGTAAATAATATCTAAAAAGGTCAACCCGGCTTTGACCGGAAGCAGTGATTTGGCATACGGCATCCCCATACTTGTGCCCAATCCGCCATTGAGCTTTATGGACACTGCCTGACCAAGAGCATCCTTCCCAATTTGTTCATCTTCGGCTGTCAATTGGCCCTGGCCTTTGACATCTGCCTCCTGCACCGGTTCTATAGACGACTCTGGAATAAATCCTATAGACTGAGAATGTATGAGTTGCCGCACATACTCTGTAAAAAGATCAATGACCGCCTCCGGCATGCCGGCATTTTGCATTTTGTGGACAAAAGCACTTGTATTTTCATATCTTCTCTGAGCCTGGGGAGATTTTTTTTTCCCATCCATAGCGACCTCCGGACTTTTAAAAAGTTGACAGGTCTGAGCTGTCTTTTGTACCAAGGATCTTAACCCACTGCTGTCTTTCCATCAGCTCAATATAATAGGTAAAACACCTATGCCCCGAAAGCAAGATGACATCACCCTCCAGGAAGGGCTTTTTGGTTCTGTTTATCATTGCCTACAATTTCAATGTCTTTGATCTGTATCTGGAAAACATTGACGTGTGTTCCTCAAACCTGAGAACAAATGACCCTGACCCTGCGGGACTGGAGGAAAAATGGCCAAAGTCTTGGTTACCGGCGGAGCGGGATATATCGGTTCCCACACAGTGCTTTGCCTGCTGGAGGCCGGTTATGAGGTCGTGGTCTACGACAATTTAAGTACTGGTTTTCGGCAATCCGTCCTCCCTCCGGCCAGGCTCATCCAGGGGGATCTCTGTGAGGTGCACAAGGTGCGCAGCATCTTGCAGGATGAAGGTTTCTCAGCCATCATCCATTTTGCGGCCAGCATTGTGGTCCCTGAGTCGGTGGCCAATCCGATAAAATATTATCAAAACAACACCTCCAATACGACCTGGCTTATTCGCCTGGCTGCCGAGGAAGGGGTTCCTCGATTTATTTTCTCCTCCACGGCCGCTGTATATGGCCTGCCTCACAGGCTGCCAGTCAGTGAGGACGCCCCCCTTGCACCCATCAATCCCTACGGGCGATCCAAACTGATGAGCGAGTGGATTTTACAGGATACATGTGCTGCAACCCCAAATTTTCATCATGTCATCTTGCGCTATTTCAACGTAGCTGGAGCTGATCCGCAGGAACGGGTGGGCCAATGCACTCCGGAGGCCACCCACTTGATCAAAGTGGCCTGCCAGACCGCCCTGGGCCAACGCGAATCGCTCTCTGTCTTTGGAACAGATTATCCAACGCCCGACGGCACAGGGGTGAGGGACTATATCCATGTCAGTGACCTGGCCACTGCTCATGTTCAAGCCCTGAAATGGCTTGAGCAGGGACACTCTTCCCAGATTTTTAATTGCGGATATGGACACGGTTTTTCGGTTCGGGATATCATCGCGGCCATTGAAGATGTAAGCCAGACTCAAATCCGGGTCTGTAACACGGGCCGCCGGCCGGGAGATCCGGCTGAGCTGGTGGCCGATCCGGGGAAAATCAAGTCCGCCTTGCACTGGACGCCCCACTATGACAGCCTCGATGCCATTGTCCGCACAGCCTACAAATGGGAACAACGGCAGGAGCAGGAGCCCTGGCGGCAAACCACCGGGACGTAAGGTGCGGACTCCAAAAGAAAAAGCACGTATAGGTTATTCTTCCAAAACGAAGAGGAAATAAGGAGGGAGGTTGTGGTCACTTTGCGCAGTTTGCGGCAGATCGTGCTCCTGTTTGTGTGTGTACTCCTGGGGCTTGCCCCCCTGGCCGGGGCTCAGGAGAGCCCTGAACAGCCAAATGCCACCTCTGAAGAGGTGCAGATGATGAAAAATGCCCAGGATGTGCCGCAAGACGTGATCGAAAAAGGCAAGATCCCGGTGATGGTGGAATATGAAGACATGGACAGTTTAGGCCGGCGGATGGTCTTTAACCTCCGCGAAAGGCTGAGCCGTTCAGACCTGTTTCGCTTGTCCGGGTACAAAGAACGGAAGCTCAAGCTGTTTATTTCCAGCCAGGACGAGTTTCAGGGCCGTCCCGGCCTGAGCTCGGTCTACAGTCTGGTCTGGGCCTACTCATACGGAGAAGATGTCCTCAGCAATTACCTGGACCACCAGGTGGGCATTATCAAGGCCAATGCCCTTGATGAACTCGTGGAAACCATCGTGGCCAGAACAGATGAGATATCCATGGAATACGGCTATCTTTTTGAGGATTGATGCTCCGAGCGCGGGAGATCAACCTGTATTGGAACAGATACGAAAAAGAATCAAACAGCAGAAATAAGGCCTGACCGTCTCGCTTGAAAAGGCCCCCTGAACGACTGCGGTCACAGAGATCCGTAAGCCCTTATCCGGACTGAATATCTCGGGCCCTGACCTGCAGGCGGTCAGCAAAGTCAAAAAGAAGATGTGCAGCAATTTCTAAGGATCTTGAGTTCTGTCCCGCCATCTCACGGCGATGGACCCATTTAGCAACCTGCATGATGTCATTGGTGCCAAGGCCCAATTCTGGACTCTTTTCCTGTATACTGTGCAGAATTGCTTGCTTCCGCTCTTCTCGCAGGCGAAGGGCCTGGCGAAAATTTTCTGCTGATTTGGCTTTTTCTTCTTGCAGTTTCCTTTTATTCTCCTGTTCCTGCCCATCAAGGCTGTTTTGCTCCTGCTTCTGTATGGCATAGATTGATTTGTTCAACTCATGGCCTGCCTCCTCTGCGGCCTGTTTAGCCTGCAGAAATTTTTTAACATTCTCTATGAGGTCCGGATTGTGGGTCAAGATATCCAAAAGCCGGCCCAAATCACGAAAATAGGCAGCATACAAATCAAACAACTCAACCGCCTGGTTTTGGGTCAGACTGGCTTGTTCTCTTTTGTCTTCCGGATCAGCAACGACTTTTTGGCCCGATTCTGTCTCTTGGTGTAATACGTTCACAACCTCTGGGGCATAGTTCTGGTAGATGCGTTTGAGCACAGCGGGCTTGAACACATATTCAAGAACCTGATTCCGTGCCTTCTTGACCGAGTCCTCCGAAGAGTGCAAACTGAGGTATTCTCCTCCGTAACGGGCATTGAGAATTTTAAAGCTGATCTTAAGCCTCCCCCTCTCCCCTGGAGCCCCAGGGCTCCCAGGCGGACTATAATGGTCTACCATAACCCGGGCTATGTCCTGGATAAGGGAGGAGGTTAAAAAAGACCTTTCCACCCACGAGTCCTTTTCCTTCGCACTGGTCTGGTTGCCGACTTCATCATGTTCCAGGTCTTTGGCATCAGAGGGGACTTCACGGGAGGCATTGACTGAAGAGCCGTTGACATCCTGAGTAACAACTTGCTGCCTCATCTCACCTTCATGGTGATCAACGTCATTCCGACTGAGACTTTTGAGCTTGTCGCTTTGCTGGAACAGGAACCATCCAGTGGCTGCTCCACCTGCAATCAGAACTGCAAGCACCAGGATGATGATACGTTTATTAAGCATCACAGCGGGTTTGTCCAGATTAGAGTTTCAGCTGCCATGAAAGCCCGCAAGCCACCAGCCATTTTGCATTGTCCATCTGTCTCTGTAGCAAATATGTTTTCAAACTTCAATGAACAGGTCCAGGGAGACCCCCTTTTGCACAAGGATTCACAGCATGTCTTTCGTCACTTTCCACCATCAAAGCCTTCAAGGTCCCTTCAGGCCTCGCAAATCCATCATTCTGGCTTCTGCTTCCCCCCGCCGTCAGGCTCTGCTCACCGAGCTGGGACTGCATTTTACCGTTCTGCCCAGCACTTCTCCCGAGCCGAATCCCGAACCGGACGAGCCGGCCGGAGAATATGTCCAACGCATGGCCCTGCAAAAGGCCGGGTCTGCAGCTCAAACAAAAAGACCCGGAATCATCCTGGCTGCCGATACTGTGGTCCGGGCCGGCAGGCACATCCTGGGTAAACCAGAATCCCCTGCCCAGGCCCTGCACATGCTCAATGAGCTCAATGCCGCCACCCATACAGTTCAGACCGGCTGTTGCCTGCTGGATCAGGAAAAAGCGGAGTCCCCGTGTTTATTTGCCGTCAGCACCCAGGTCACCTTTTCCCGGCACTCTCCGGAGGTGTTACAGAGCTATGTCCAGACCGGTGAGCCCATGGGCAAAGCAGGTGGCTATGCCATCCAGGGAGTTGGAAGCTTTCTGGTTTCCCACATTAATGGCTCATACACCAATGTGGTCGGTTTGCCCTTGAATCAAACCGTCTCCGCTCTTTTGGATATGCAGGCTATCGGCTTACCCATGAACTCTTACCGCTGAGCGGGGCCTGGATTCTGGTCACCATGGATAAGCAATCATGTGGTCCTGGTGTCTGGTTTTTGCTTCTCTGCTGAAAAAAAAGCGGAACCCTGAATCAGGATTCCGCTTTGCATGCAGGCCAAAATGAGGGTTCACATCTGAACCCTTTTCATTACAAGTCTTTCTTGAGCTCTTCCAGTATCTTATTCACTTCAGCCAACTTTTCCTTGGCCGCACCATCGAGTTGCTGACCAAGCATGTCAGCCTTTTGGGCCATCTCATCCATCATGGACTCATAGACAACCCGCCTGGTCTCTTCCGGCAAGCCTTCCACTTTGTCCATTGCCTGGTTCAGGGACTGGACCTGTGCATCGAGATCTGCAACCTTAGATTCCATGTCATCAACCTTGCCTTGCATGGTCTCGACCGTTTCCTCGGCCCCGGTCACACCCTTAACCTGATTATTAATGGCAGCAATGTTTTGCCTCAAGCTGAAAAAGAAGACCACCATCAACACCACAGCCAACAAAGCCACTATCAGTGCAGCCTTGCCTAGCCCCTGGCGGGCTTCCTGCGTCAGTTCAGGGTTTGAGCCAGTCGCAGCAGTTGCCATAGTTGTACCTCCTAAAAATCTTGATTAAATAAACCATTTAAACCCACAATCAACGTCCCCTGACTCTCTTCTTCATTTGGCCAAAAACCTGCTTGTGGCGCTTGTCACAAATTGGTTACAGAGAAACCACCTCACGTTAATACTATGTTTTTGCGGTCCTTTCCATACTGGAGGCCAAGGCTGGCCTTTGGCCGATTTGGGATTGTATGTGACATTTGTGTTAAAATCAATGTTCAATTGACCAGGCTGTGCAGAGGCGCAGGAATTCGTCCCCCATGGCGTATGAACCCGGCTGAGCTTTGCATATGCCGCAAGGAGATAATCGGTGTCCGGCCCAGGAGTCCGCCGAACTCAACCTCTTGGCCCGCTTCTTTGCCCGGAACCGGTATAAGCCTGGCCGCGGTGGTCTTTTTGTTTATCACCCCGATGGCCATCTCGTCGGCTACAATGGCGGCAATGGTTTCAGCTGAAGTATCGCCTGGAATAGCTACCATATCCAGACCGACAGAACACACACAGGTCATCGCCTCAAGTTTTTCCAGGCTCAAATGCCCCCGGGCCACGGCCTGAGCGATATTCACATCTTCGCTGACCGGAATAAAGGCACCAGACAGCCCGCCGACATGAGAGCTGGCAAAGGCTCCTCCTTTTTTGACCGCATCGTTGAGCAGGGCAAGCAGGGCTGTCGACCCAGGCACACCTATGCCTTCAAGGCCCAGGCTTTGAAATATCTCACCCACACTGTCTCCGACATTCGGAGTTGGAGCCAGAGAAAGATCGACAATGCCGAAGGGGACACCCAGTTCACTGGCCACTTCCCGTCCAATGAGCTCACCTACACGGGTCACTTTGTATGCAGTTCGCTTAATGATTTCAGAAAGGCGATCGAAGCTCAAGTCAGGATCGTTAACCAGGGCCCGGTCTATGGCTTTTTTGACCACCCCCGGACCGCTGACCCCGACGTTGATAACCCTGTCCGGCTCACCTGTCCCCAGATAAGCTCCGGCCATAAAGGGTATATCCTCAGGGATATTGGCAAAGACACAGAGCTTGGCGCAACCCAAGCCATCCCGGTCCGCAGTCACGCGGGCAGTCTCCTTTATCACCTGGCCCATGGTCCAGACTGCGTCCATATTGATCCCGCTCTTGCTGGAGGCCACATTTACCGAGGCACAGACCCGCTGCGTGCAGGCCAAGGCCTCGGGGATGGCCTGCATTAAGGCCTTGTCGCCCTGGGCCGCGCCTTTTTCCACCAAAGCGCTGAATCCTCCGATAAAGTCAATTCCCACTTCTTCTGCGGCCTGGTCCAGAGTCTTTGCCAGGAGGATCAGTTCCTCGGGTCCGAAGGGAGCACCCACCACGGCCACAGGGCTGACCGCAATCCGCTTATTGACAACCGGGATCCCGTATTTGGCCCCCACCCGGTCGCACATGGGAACAAAGTGAGAGCCGATGCGCAGGATTTTGTCCCGCACAGCTTTTTGGGCCCTGGCCGGGTCATGGCTGGCGCAGTCGAACAAGCTGATGCCCAGGGTTACTGTGCGCACATCCAGATTTTCATTCTTGACCATTTCCAGGGTGGAGATGACCTCCCGTTCACTGAGCATATGTCCCCCTTGCCGGCTACAAGCGGCAGATGTCCTCAAATATATTCTTATGCTGAATCGTGATCTCAATCCCCCTTTCTTTCCCGATGCGGTGCAGAGCAGTGGTCATTTCCTGCAGTTCCAGGCCGGCGGGCACATCAACTTCAAAAATGCTTACCACTTGCCCGGCAAAATCAGAACTTCCAGGCACAGAGTTGAGATTGGTAATATTTACATGCATCCGTTTCATCTCACAGGTTACTGCAGCGATCAGCCCCACCTGGTCAGCGCCGATACAAACCACGACAAACGGCTCAACCGGGAGGTCTTTATCTTCCAATTTTTTGGGCTGCACGAGCTTCACATAGGGCACAATCCCCTGTGGAGTCAGTCCACTGTTCAGTTCACGCAGCAACAGGTCCGAAGACAGGTGGGGAGGAAGGCTGACCAGAAATATCCCGGCAAACTCATCCTGGAGTACAGTCTGAGTCAAATCATCGATATTGCAATTATTCGCGGCCAAAATCGAGGCCACCTCACAAACAATCCCGGGCCGGTCGGTGCCGAGTACGGTCACCGCTACCTGTGCACACATGAAGACCCCCTTCAGGACTGGACGTCACAGCTCAGAGTGTTATACCAGAACCGAAAAAGCTTGTAGCACTGTTTGGCATGGCACACAACTCACCGGCCGGAGCTGCGTCCTTGACCTTGATCTTTGGATAAGAGTAGCTTGTGTGATTTGAGCCTGATGGGCAACTCTATTCCGGTCCTCTACTCAGGAGCTCGACAGTCAAAATTACTTCGGTAACTAGATGTTTTTAATAACAATATTTAAGATTCAATCCGGATGTCGCAACTCCTTCCCAACTCTTTAATTTTATTCTTCAACCGTGGACCTGGAACTTTGAACCATCAAGTCAGGAGGATAAGACATGGAAAAAGGCTATAT
>JBKHIL010000185.1:0-4397 GCA_046538645.1 Desulfovermiculus sp. | reverse complement strand
CTTTGATTTTATTCTTCAACCGTGAACCGTGAACCTGGAACTTTGAACCTTCAAGATATAAGCATGCCAGCTTTGATCCAGATAACCGGTGGCCAATCCTGGCCTGAAAAGGGAAGCCGGTGCAAACCCGGCACGGTCCCGCCGCTGTAAGTGGGGACGAAATCTGCACAAGGCCACTTTGCCTCCCGCCGCTTCTGGCCAAGGGGTAAGGGAAGGCGCGGAGAGTAGGACGATCCACGAGTCAGAAGACCTACCGGTTGATCTGCCCTGAGAAATTTTGAGGAGATGGCAAATCCCCAAACTGCTTGCAGTTTGGGGATTTTTTTTGTGCACCACATAAAACATGGAGGTTGGCCAATGCCCCCCCAACCGCGGATCATCATCCATCAGGAAAACTGCCGGGGCTGCAGACGCTGCGAAATCGCCTGCAGCTGGCTTGATCACGGGCCCTTAAATCCCCGCCTGGCCGGAGTCCATATCCTGCAGCTGGACAACGACGGCATCGACTATCCCGTACTGAACACTGAGTGCCAGGACCGCTTCTGCGGCAAGCTCTCCCCGGCAGCTTCGCGGAATGACGAACCGGCCTGCGTGACCGCCTGCCTGTTTCAGGCTTTGACTTTGAATACCCCACACCAGGAGGAAGACCATGTCTGAAAAATACTACGGCTGGGCCGGACGTATTCTGCACGTGGATCTGACCCGGGAGGATATCTTTGTTCGCAGCCTGTCCCCGGATTTGAGGCATAAGTTTATCGGACAATCCGGAATCAACGCCGCTTTACTTTCTTCTCTGGCCGGACCGGAGACTGATCCTCTTTCACCCGAGGCCCCTCTGCTTTTCGGTGTCGGACCCCTGGGCGGAACGATGGCTCCGTGTTCCGGCCGCTTTACGCTGACCTTCAAGTCCCCCTTGACCGGGATTTTCGCAGACTCCAACTGCGGTGGGCATTTTGGGCCGGAGCTGAAAATGGCCGGCTATGATCACATCCTGATCACCGGCCGGGCCAGGAGACCGGTCTATCTATGTATAGACAACGACCGGGTCCTCCTCAAACAGGCCGAGCACCTGTGGGGCATGGACACCTGGGAGACCGAGGACAGTATCCGCTCCGAGCTGCATGACCGGACCTTTCAGGTGGCCTGCATCGGCCCGGCTGGAGAGAATCAGGTCTTCATGGCCGCGGTCATAGCCAACAAGGCCAGGGCCGCTGCCAGATGCGGGTCCGGTGCGGTCATGGGCTCCAAGAACCTCAAGGCCGTGGCCGTCCGCGGGGACCGTGGAATTCAGATCTGGGACAGGTCCGGTTTCGAATCGGCGGTGCATGAAGCCCAGGAAGCCATTGTCAATGATCCCTTCTATCCCCAGGCCAGCACCCAGGGTACGGCCTGCATAACCGGAATGGCTCAGGCCCTGGGGTTTCTGCCTACCCGCAATTTTCAGGCCTCAACCTTTGAAGGGGCCCAGGCCATGTGCGGAGATGAACTCACCGCCCATTACCTTCAACGGCACAAAGGCTGCTTTAATTGCCCCATCAGTTGCAGCAAATATTGTGCAGTGACTGAAGGACCTTACGCCGGGGTCAGGGGTGAAGGCCCGGAATACGAATCCATGTCCGCATTTGGTTCCAAGCTGGGCAATGACTGTCTTCCGGCCGTTATTCAAGCCAATACGCTCTGCAACCAACTGGGACTGGACACCATCAGTACCGGCAACACCATCGCCTGGGTTATGGAGTGCTGTGAGCGGGAGGTTTTTCACCTCCCGGAGGCGGAAAGGATCCAATTCGGCCAGCATGCCCGGGCTGTAGATATAATTCAGGCCATCGCCAGGCGCAAAGGTATCGGCGACATCCTGGCTCAGGGGGCCCCGGCGGCATCCAGAGTCCTGGGCGGGGAGGACTATGTGGTCCACAGCAAAGGGCTGGACTATCCAGCCGTGGATGTGCGGGGGACCAAGGGCATGGCCCTGGCTTTTGCCGTCTCCCCCCGGGGCGGCGATCACCTCAAGGGACTGCCAATGTTCGAGCTGGCCCCGGAGGTCTACAGCCAAGAGATTCAGAGTGAACTGGGGTTTTCACCTCAGGGAAAGTACTGGCTGGAGTATCGGACCAAGCCGGAGCTCATCCGCTGGCACGAGGACTGGCACTGCGTGGTCGATTCCCTGGGCCTGTGCAAACTGGAAGGCATCGCCTTAAAGCCCTTGCTGCCCAGACACTTCCGGGACCTGCTCCATGCCGCCACAGGCTGGGATGTCAGTGTGCAGGAGCTGCGCCGGGCCGGAGAACGGATCTGGAATTTGGAACGGCTGTTCAATGTCCGGCTGGGCCTTAGCCGAAAAGACGACCTGCCCCCAAAACGGCTGCTGACCGAACCCATCGCCACCGGTCCGGCCAAGGGAGAGACCCTTGACCCTGAGGCCTTTGAAGCCATGCTCGATGCCTACTATGATAAGCGGGGCTGGGACCGGGACGCAGGGGAGCCCCTTCCGGAGAAGCTCCGGGAGCTGGCATTGATTCTCTGAGCTCGCCATTTTTGTCACAACCACTTGATAATGAGTTATTGACCTTGAGACCTCACAGACTCTGTTTCTTCCTTTAAGATGACAGACTGAACATAACCGAGGCACTGGCCGTTTTTTAACAGGGTTTTGCATCCGAATAATTCTGGGCCAGATCATCAAAAAGAACCGGTATACGCTTCTGCAAATCAGCCAGGAGTCCGAGCATGACTTCTCGAATCTGAGGATGAGCGGCCTTTTGACAGCGCAGACGAAAGACATGCCGCCATTCCCTTAAGTTGGCGGTCATAACAACTTCCGTCTTCAGGCTGTTAGGCAGCACAGCTCTGGCCTGCTGCGGACTGGCCCCCTGATCCAGGAGTTGCATATAGGCCTCTTCCGCCTGGTGCATGGCCTTTTCCCACAACTCGTATTCCGGGCTCCCCAGGTCCCAGAAACAGGGCTTGATCACTGTGATCTCCCGGCCGAATCGTTCCTGGGAGTAGTTGGCATAGCGGGTGGATTCCTGGGAATAGGCGGCCAAACGGTGGCGGACAAGCTCGTGACTCACCCCGCGATCAATAATGAACCGCACGGTTATGTTCGCATGCTCGATCACGCTCTCATGCCCGGAGCGGACGATGCGGCCCACAAACCCTGCTGCCGAGTCATCGGTGATCTTGTCCTCCGACTTGTAGCAGGTCCGTCCGGCCAGTTCCAATAAGCGGAGGATTTCATCAGTCCCCGGCATAAACACAATCTCGTGCCCCGGCTGTATTACCCTCATAAGGCCCCCTCTCTTTACTCAATGATCTTTAAATGCTTGTAGGCCTTGCCCGTAGCTACCCGCCCCCTGGAAGTCCGCTTTAAAAACCCGCACTGTATGAGGTAGGGCTCATAGATTTCCTCCAGGGTGCGCACCTCTTCGGAGCAGGCCGTGGCAATGGTCTTGACCCCCACCGGCCCCCCGTTGAAATGATGAATAAGAGCCAGGAGAATCTTGCGGTCCATGGTATCCAGGCCCCGCGGGTCCACATCCAGACGGTCCAATGCGGCCCTGGCCTGCTCCCGATCAACCACCGTATGCCCATCCACCATGACAAAATCCCAAACCCGGCGCAGGAGCCGGTTGGCAATTCGCGGGGTACCCCTGGCCCGCAGACCGATCTCTTCTGCCCCATCAGCCGTGATGTCAATGCCCAGGATCCGGGCTGCCCGGCGCACAATGCGCCCCAGATCTTCAGGGGTATAGAATTCCAGCCGGAACAAGACCCCGAACCTGTCCCGCAAGGGAGAAGACAAGAGCCCGATCCTGGTCGTGGCCCCGACCAGGGTGAAAGGTTCCAGATCTATCTTTACAGTCCGAGCTCCCGGCCCCTGTCCGATGACCAGGTCCAGCTTGAAATCCTCCAGGGCCGGGTACAGGATCTCCTCCACTGTGGGTGGCATGCGGTGGATCTCATCCACAAAAAGTACGTCATGGCGTTGCAGGTTGGTCAAAATTGCGGCCAGATCCCCGCTGCGTTCCATAACAGGCCCGGACGTACTGATCAGATTCACTCCCAGCTCACTGGCAATGATCTGGGCCAGAGTGGTCTTGCCCAATCCGGGATTTCCGGAAAACATGACGTGATCCATGGCCTGGCCCCGTTCCCTGGCCGCCTGCAGAAAGACAGCCAGATTGGCCCGCATCTCATCCTGGCCGATAAACTCGTCAAGCCGTAAAGGCCTGATCCGCTCATCCACCCTGATCTCGGTTTCAACCCCCATGCCCTTTCCTTGTCCCTATTGTTTTCCTTCTGGCATTACAGCGACAGATTGTGATCCCAAAGCTTTGCCCCCGGACCGCCAGGTGCCACCCTGGCCATTCTGGGATCGCCAGGCGCCTGCCTGGCTC
>JBKHIL010000184.1:0-4402 GCA_046538645.1 Desulfovermiculus sp. | reverse complement strand
AGAAGAGATCCTAGCTTATCCAATTACAGGCCTGCTTGTATTGATGCTCGCTCATTTACCTGATTTCGGTCCGCATTCGCGCTCTTTTGAACTGAACGGCAATGTATGACTGTACAATCATAGACAGGTGATCTCACTTTATCATGCAATGCCTGCAGGTCCCGCAAGGTCGAAAAATTCCGATTCTGCCACTTTCCCTGGTATTGAGATATAATAAATTAAATGAAAATTTTGACAATGCGGCCCGGAACAACCAGGGACAAAGCAGGTGGTCTTGCCAAAAAACGAAATTCGTGCTTTTAATTAATTGTTGGCCATACATTTTATGTGAAATGCCAATTTGAGTTTGACGAACCAGGGAAACTGGAATAGCTTATGCAGCCGTTCGGTGCACGGGAGTTGGCCAGAACGCACATGCATATGAGCATATGAGAAAAAGAATAAATTTCTAGGAGGTAGAAAATGAAAGACGGTATTCATCCCAAAACCTATCAAGCCACCATCCGCTGTTCCTGTGGATATGAAGTCACTTCCCGCTCAACGCGTGGAGAACATATCGATGTGGATATCTGCTCAAACTGCCACCCGTTTTATACCGGGAAGCAGCGGTTTGTGGACACAGCGGGCAGGATTGACCGTTTCCGGCGCAAGTACGCCCAATATCAGGATGCAAAAGAGTCCAAATAACTGGTTGATTGGCCGTGCTCAAGGTTGAGATTTGGTGGGTATATGACCCAAAACGATCTGAACGGGTAGGGCACCGCATCAGTCAGGAGCACATAACGTATGAGTATGCAATCCAAGCTGGATGAGATTGAGACCCAGTTTGCCGAGTTGGAAGAACAACTCAGCCAGCCGGAGATTTATCAGGATCAAAAAAGGTACAGCGAGTTGGCTAAAGCGCACGCTGCACTAGCTGACACAGTCCAGGCCTATCGGGACTACAAAAAAGTCCTTGCTGAGCAGGCAGAACACCAGGAACTGATCAATGATCCTGATCCAGAGATCAGAGAGTTAGCCAAGGCAGAACTGGAAACGGTGAACTCCCGGCTGAATGAGCTGGAGGGCACATTACAACGCCTGCTTATGCCCAATGATCCAATGGATGATAAACCTGTCATCCTTGAGATCAGAGCTGGTACCGGAGGAGAGGAGGCGGCTCTTTTTGCTGGTGATCTGCTACGAATGTACACCAGATATGCTGAGAGTGAAGGCTGGAAAGCTGAATTGCTCAGCTCTCACCAGACAGGTGGTGGGGGCTTTAAGGAAGTCATTGCTTCGATCAGAGGAACACAGGTCTATAGAAGGCTGAAGTATGAATCCGGCGTTCATCGTGTGCAGCGCGTCCCGTCAACTGAATCTCAAGGCCGGATTCACACCTCAGCTGTAACCGTGGCAATTTTGCCCGAAGCAGAGGAAGTTGACGTCCATATTGAACCCCAAGAATTGCGGATCGATGTATTTCGGGCCTCGGGACCTGGCGGTCAGAGTGTGAATACTACAGACTCTGCGGTACGCATTACCCATGTGCCGACCGGGTTGGTGGTCAGTTGTCAGGATGAAAAGTCTCAGCACAAGAACCGGGCCAAGGCTCTCACTGTGTTGCGATCCCGACTGCTCAAAATAAAGCAGGACCAAGCCAAGGAAGAACAGGATCAGGCTCGGAAATCACAGATCGGGTCCGGGGATCGATCAGAGCGGATCAGGACCTACAATTTTCCTCAAAGCCGGATCACTGACCATCGGATCAATTTTACCACCCATAATCTGGAATCGGTGTTAGCGGGTGGGTTAGATGAGATTATAGATCCCTTAATCCAGGCCATGCACAGTGAAAATCAGGCAATGGTAGCCTGATTCGACTGGTTATGAGTCCATGCCTGTCAATTCCTTTCCCCTCTCTGCACATATTGGAAGGGCTGTGCACCGACTGCGCAAGGCCGGCGTAGACAGTCCCCGTCTTTCAGCTGAACTCTTGCTGGCCAAAGTTCTGAATACTGACAGGCTGTGGGTTATCACCCATCCGGATATTCCTCTTGACTCAGGGCAGGTTACAGCCTTTTTACGTCTGGTTGGCCGCCGGGCGACCGGCGAACCTATGGCCTATTTGCTGGAGAGTAAAGAGTTCTTTGGACTTAAGTTCTTTGTGACACCTGGTGTGCTCATTCCACGGCCAGAGACCGAAGTCTTGCTGGAAACAGCGGGCACATTGTGGGCGGGTGATGAAAATTTGTCCTTTGTTGACGTCGGTACAGGGAGCGGTGCCATCGGCGTGGGCATGGCCCATATTTTCCCAAACAGCCGGGGCGTGCTGACCGACCTGAGCCTGCGGGCCCTGGGGGTTGCGCAAAAAAACATTGCAGCCCATCATCTGGACTCCAGGCTCGGCGTCATCTGTTCTGATCTCCTTACTGCCTTTGGTCCGCGGAGCATAGAGGCGGTTTTGAGCAATCCTCCCTATCTTTCAAGTGTGGCCTACTGGGAAACGAGTTTCGAAATTCGTCATTTTGAGCCGGTGCAAGCCTTGTGGTCCGGGGTGCACGGAACAGAAGTGCATGTGAGGCTCCTTCGGCAGGCCAGACACACCTTGCGGAGCGGCGGTTGGATATGTCTGGAGATAGCACCTGATCAGTCAGACGTCCTGCTGCAGTGTCTGACTGAAAACTGGCAAAGGGACTGGACCGAGGTGAGCATAGTTCAGGACTGGGCTGGGCGGGACCGGGTATTAAAAGCCCGCCGTGTGTGACATACACAACACGAAATTGTTAAAAACACACACACTGTGCAGTGTACTCGCTTTCTCATCTCCTGCTGGGAGCGGGGTTGATGTTGGCATAATATTTGCTTGAGGTTCGCTGAGGAGGAAGGGTATGCAGGAGACGACAATAGAAAACCCCATCAGATGTTCAGGAATTGGGCTCCATAGTGGACGAAAGGTTGATCTTGCCTTTTATCCCCTTCCGGCTGGCTCAGGTATTCTCTGGTCAGTCAAGGGAGCACAGGGGTGCAAGTTCTTAGAACTCTCTCCCGACAATGTTGTAGACACTTCTTTGTGCACAACCATTGGCTCTGCCGATGTCTGTGTAGGTACAGTGGAGCATGTCATGGCCGCTATCCGGGGGATGGGCATAGATAACATTCTCATAGAGATATCTGGTCCGGAAGTGCCCATCATGGATGGAAGCGCAGCCTCTTTTGTCTACCTGCTGAAACAATCCGGGATTAGGTTTCAGAGACAGGCCAAGAAAGCTTATGTGGTGACCAGGGAAGTGAGTTTGGAAGAACAAGGTAGATGGATTCGGGTCAAGCCGGCGTCTGAGCTCAAGATCCGCTACAGCATCGACTTTCCCCATCCCATGGTCGGTCGCCAAGAGATGGAGTTCGCAGCATTTAACGATGATTTTGCTCAAGATGTGGCCCGGGCCAGGACATTTGGTTTTCTCAATGACGTTCAGACTCTGCAAAGTCAGGGCAAGGCTCTGGGCGGATCGCTGGAAAATGCCCTGGTCTTTGATCAGACCGGGGTGATAAACTCCGACGGTTTTCGCTATCCAGATGAACCGGTCCGACATAAGGTGCTCGATCTCATAGGGGACATTGGCTTATTGCCCTTCCCCATAGTCGGTTTATTCGAAGTTCATTGTTCGGGGCATGCCTTGAATACAGCCTTTGCGAGGCATCTCTTGGCTCATAAGGATCAATGTCTGCAGCTTGTAGAACTTAATGACCAACTCATATCCTGCTCGCCGGCTGCGCCATCAATGGCTGGTGTTTGTGCAGCTCCCGCCTAACCTTCTATAATTTCAAAAAAATTGAAATTATAAAAAACATCCACTGAAAGGGTTGCGCTCAGAAAAAAAATGCGATAAACATTCCTCTTTGCGCTGGCGTAGCTCAATTGGCAGAGCAGCTGATTTGTAATCAGCAGGTTGCGGGTTCGAGTCCCATCGCCAGCTCCAGGCCAAATCCGGAGGGGTACCCAAGTGGCCAAAGGGAGCAGACTGTAAATCTGCCGGCGTAAGCCTTCGGAGGTTCAAATCCTCCCCCCTCCACCATCATGGTCTGCAGCTCATAAGTAGGAGACGCTCAGTCAGGGACTACTTATTGTGCGGGAATAGCTCAATTGGCTAGAGCACCAGCCTTCCAAGCTGGGGGTTGCGGGTTCAAGTCCCGTTTCCCGCTCCATGAATTTCCTGCCTTTAGCCCACGTAGCTCAGGAGGTGGAGCACTTCCTTGGTAAGGAAGAGGTCACCGGTTCAAGTCCGGTCGTGGGCTCCATTCCGCATCTCCTACACCCAGACAATCGGATAGTGGCAGATTTCAAGTGAACAAAGATTTTTCCAGTTGAGCAGGGGGTAGGTATGGCCAAAGAGAAGTATTCCCGGACCAAGCCGCATGTGAA
>JBKHIL010000004.1:0-20532 GCA_046538645.1 Desulfovermiculus sp. | reverse complement strand
AAGGAGGCGTACATGGACAAGATCTTACGCATTGATGTCAGCGGCGGCCAACCTTCATTCAAGGAAGAAGGCCTGGGGGATTATGCCGGGCTGGGCGGCCGGGCCATGACTTCGGCAATAGTTAACGCCGAAGTACCGGCTGATTGCCATCCATTGGGGCCGGAGAACAAGCTGGTCATAGCCCCGGGCATGCTCAGCGGGACTGCGGCCGTGAATTCCGGCCGGCTTTCGGTGGGCTGCAAAAGCCCCTTGACCGGAGGGATAAAGGAGGCCAATGCCGGCGGCCAGGGAGCGCAGATCCTGGCCAAATTGGGGTATGCAGCCATCATCCTGGAAGGGGAGCGCAGCGGAGACGATCTTTATGTTGTGCGCATCAGTCAGGACGGAGTGAAGATTGACAAGGACAACAGCCTGTGCATGCTCACCAATTATCAGCTGGCGGACAAGTTTAGGGACGAATATATCAAGAACGGGTCCATGATCAGCATTGGGACCGCCGGAGAAATGCGGATGGCCAACTCCACGGTGGCGGTGACCGACCCGGAAGGACGCCCCACCCGGCACGCCGGCCGGGGCGGAGTAGGGGCGGTCATGGGCTCCAAGGGTATTAAGGCCATCTTACTGGACGGCACCGGAGCCAAGATGCTTCAGCCCAAGGACCCGGAGAAGTTCAAGCAGGCCAACAAGACCTTTACCGAGGGACTGCAGAAGCACGCAGTCACCGGACAGGGCCTGCCGGCCTACGGAACGAATGTGCTGACCAATGTTATCAATGAGGCCGGGGCCTACCCCACATATAACTTTAAGTCCGGGCGATATAAGGATGCGGAAAAGATCAGCGGTGAGGCCCAGGCTGAACTGGAGACCAAGCGGGGGGGCAATCCGACTCACGGTTGTCACCGGGGTTGCGTGATGCGCTGCTCGGGTACTTTCGTTGACAAGGACGGCAATTATGTGAGCAAACAGCCCGAATATGAGACCGTTTGGGCCCATGGAGGCAACTGCGGAATATGCGATCTGGACGACATCGCCAAGCTGGACTTTCTGGACGACGACTACGGGCTGGACACCATCGAGATGGGAGCGACCATCGGAGTGGCCATGGAGGCCGGCCTTCTGGAGTTTGGCGATGCCCAGGGGGCCATCAATCTGGTCCATGAAGTGGGCAAGGGTACGCCCTTGGGCCGGATTCTGGGGAGCGGGACAGGAGCCACAGCCAAGGCCTACGGTCTGGAACGGGCCCCTGTGGTCAAGAATCAGGCCCTGCCTGCCTACGACCCCAGAGCGGTGAAAGGAGTGGGCGTGACTTACGCCACCTCGCCCATGGGTGGTGACCATACGGCCGGATATGCGGTGACTGCAAATATCCTCAAGGTGGGTGGAGAGGTCGATCCGCTCAAGGCAGAAGGGCAGGTCGACCTGTCCAGAAACCTGCAGATCGCTACTGCGGCTGTGGATGCCACCGGGATGTGCCTGTTTATCGCCTTTGCGGTCCTGGATCAGCCGGAGACTTTTCAGGCCCTGATCGATCTGATCAATTCCTTTTACGGCCTGGAACTGACCGCGGATGACGTCACCGCCCTGGGTAAGTCTATTCTGAAGAACGAGCGGGACTTCAATGCCCGAGCCGGGTTCACTGCTGTCCATGACCGCCTGCCGCGCTATTTTCAGCGCGAGGCCCTGGAGCCACATAACGTGACCTTTGATGTCCCGGATGAACAGCTGGATACGGTTTTTAACTGGTAGACAGGGCAGTGAGATCAGAAGAGACCCTCCTTTAGCCCCTCCCTCCGGCCCAAGGCGGCTGCAGGGAGGGGAACCGGGCGAGGTGTTTTATTCGGGGACACCTTCGTTATCACTGTTTCGTTATTTCCGGAGAACACTTCAGTACGCGGCGAAGAGCTGCTTTTGAATTGTTGCGGTTGTCAAAATCGAGGCTTTGTATGTGCGCCTCAAAGCGAAGGCGGTCGGCGGGAGCGGGCCGCTTTTTTTATGCAGTTTTTTATGGGGGGAGTATGCACGTAGATATCGAGATGCGTGGTCAGGACCGGCAGATGTTTCATTCTCTGCTCCGGGAGGGAGTTGAGGTCCTGGTACGGCTGGGCAGTACTGTCCGCGAAGTATTGGAAGATGATCTGCATATCCCGGAGAAGATTATCGACCAGGAAATTCAGAGCCTGTTTCTCAACAATCATCCAGTGGATGATCTGGGAACCCGGATTCAGACCCAGGGGAGCGTTCTGTCCCTGTCCGCAGCCATGCCCGGCCTTGTTGGGGCCTGCATGCGGCGGGGAGGGGCTTATGCCGGGCTGCGCCAAGGTATTTCCTGGGCTGAGAAAGAAGGTCCGGACCAGACAGAAACAGGCCTTATCCAGGTCAAGCTCTTTAATTTTATGGCTCCGCGTATAGGGCCCCTGCTGTTATCCCGGGGAGTGCAAGTAGAAGGCTGGCGTCTGGCCCAGGTATTAGGCAATCTGTCCGAGCCGGAGAAAGACAGGATAAGATATCTGCAGGTAGATGGAGAAAAGCTGGATATCCAGAGTTCAACGCCGGCAGCCCGTATAGCTGAGCAGGAGATGGTCCTGCTCCAGGTTTCTTCCGGAGGGGAATAAGAGTACGAAGAGGGCTGGGTTTCGGAGAGAACCGGGCTCCCCAGAAAAGCCAGCGCTGAAAAGGCCTGTCCTTGGGGTCAAGGATGGCCTACTGGTGGCGCTTCCGCAGGCTCAAGGCCTGACTCCTCTTTACTATCTCAAAACAGCCCTGCCTTAGAAGGCTAGGGTGACTCCTGTTTCGCCTCCAGTAGGGCAGCCCCGGCACCCACTTGCATTCCAAAGGGCCGCAGGGAGGGGAACCGGACGGGAGACCATCCCTGTGGCCCAAGGCGGAACCAGAAAAAAGGCAGATTATCTCTGCGACGACAAGTAAGAATGAACGTAGCATTCGTTTCATATGAGATCCCGGTGAAGTCAAGTATTCACTCAGCGGATGCACATCTTGGCTGTGCTTCAAGTGCTTGATATTTGACCCTGAACTAAAAACCGGGTATCTCTTTGTTCAGTGTACGCCTTTAAAGTTAGATCTTCCAAGAAGTTATCGCGGTTGAGAGCCGTCAAGGCTTTCACACATGGGTGAGTTATGGGCAAAACCGGCATCAGTCCCTTGTGGGTTCCGTCTGCGCTGGGACGGGCAGTTATCCAAATCATTCACGAGCTGGGGGCTGGATTTGTCTTTTTCCTGTCCGGGATACGGCACATATTTACCTGGCCTTTGCAGGTGCACAAAACCGTTCAGCAAGTGTATTTCATAGGCGTCAAATCGGTTTTCGTCATCCTCCTGGTCAGCTTGTTTACCGGCATGGTCCTGGGACTTCAGCTGTATTATACTCTGGTCAAGTTCGGCTCAGAAGGTGTCCTGGGGGCTGCCGTGGCTCTGTCTGTTATTCGCGAACTCGGACCGGTGCTTACAGCGATCATGATCATCGGCCGGGCCGGTTCGGCCATGGCTGCCGAGATCGGTATCATGCGCATCACCGAGCAGATAGATGCCCTGTTCACCATGGATATCAATCCAATTCGCTATCTGGTCAGCCCGCGCATTGTTGCTTCCCTGATCTGCTTTCCCTTGTTGACCGCTTTTTTTGACGTCATCGCTATCATGGGCGGATATTTAACCGGGGTGGTCCTTTTGGGCATCAATTCCGGGGTCTTTTTTTCCCGCATGGATACCCTGGTGGTCATGTCCGATGTGAGCGGCGGGTTCATCAAGTCCTTTGCCTTTGGGGTAATTGTTGTTACCATCTGCTGCTATCAGGGATATTACGTCCACCAAAGGAGTGAGGGGCATGGGGCCAAGGGGGTCAGCCTGGCCACGACCAGAGCGGTTGTGCTCTCCTCGGTGGCTGTGCTGATTTCGGACTATGTATTGACCTCATTCTTGTTGTGATTTTTTCTGGATCTGTAAACGTCTAAATCAAGTCCGGCGGAGTCATGTCCACCCCTTTGATTGAATTTCAAAACGTGACCAAGCGCTTTGGAGACAAGTGCGTACTGGACAATGTCAACCTGCGCATTTATCCCCGGGAAGTGACCACCTTGATCGGAAAAAGCGGGGTGGGGAAAAGCGTGACCCTGAAGCTGATTATCGGCCTTTTACAGCCTGATGAAGGAGAGATTCTATACCAGGGACGCAGTATTCAGAGTCTCTCCCGGCCGGAAAAAAAGAAGATAAAAAAACAAGTCAACTTCATGTTTCAGAACAATGCCCTGTTCGACTCTTTGCATATATTCGACAATATTGCCTTGCCCTTAAAAGAAAAGACGGACTTGAAACCGCAGGAGATACGCAAACGGGTGGAGGCCAAGATGCAGGCCCTGGACCTGCATGACATTGAGTACAGCTACCCGGCCCAGCTTTCGGGGGGGATGCAGAAACGGGTGGCCCTGGCCCGGGCCCTGATTACTGACCCCCAGGTGGTTTTGTTTGACGAACCGACCACTGGTCTGGACCCGGTGCGCAAAAACAGCGTGCTGAGCATGATTACCCACAACCAAAAAAACTTTGGCTTTACCGCTGTTTTGGTCAGCCACGATGTTCCGGACGTATTTTATATTTCCAACCGCATCGCGGTCCTGGAAGAGGCCAAGATCCTGTTTGAAGGCTCCCCTTTGGAGCTGGAGCAAAGTGATTTGCAGGTGGTACTTGAATACATTAACAGTGTGCAAAGCCTGGAGAACGAGATCATTGAGCTCAAGAGCCGTTTGGACCTGGAAACTGCCTATGCCCGACTGGCTCAGGAGCATGGCACTTTGACCGTGTTCCTGTTTTCCATCGACAGTCTGGAGCGAATTCGGGCCAGGATCGGTCAACTCATGGCCCACCAGGTCGTGAGCACGGTGGCAAGATTGGCCAGCTCAGCCATGCAGGGCACACAGGCCCTCGGCGGTCGGTACAGCCAGGGCAGAATTGTATATATAGTGCCCGGAGACCATTCGCAGGATGCACATGAGATTATTGAAGCTGTGGAACGTTCATTACAGGATATAAAGTTTTTCCACCCTGCCTCCCTGGGCAGCAGATGCACATCGTTTGCAGTTTTGGCCGGTTGGTCGGCGGTAACTTCCGGTAAAACTCTGCACGAGGTGGTCGAAGAAGCTGAAGAAGTTAAGAAGGGACTGGCCAGTCTGGTCTGCGATAAGGAGAATGCACAAGGATGAATTATGAACACTAGGTACGCTGTTGAGACATCGGTCGGGGTCTTTGTTCTCGTGACCCTGCTTTGTGTGGGATACTTGACCATTCAGCTTGGGGAACTCGATTTTTTACGCACTGATACATACCCGGTCAAGGCCAGATTCAATTCCGTATCCGGTTTGAAAGTGGGCAATGAAGTGCAGATAGCCGGGGTCAGTGTAGGCAAGGTGGAGAATATAGAGCTGGAATCAGATCGGTTTGTGGCTGTTGTGACCATGAGTATTGACCAGGATGTGACTTTAAGCGACGATTCGATGGCGGCAGTCAAGACCAGCGGACTTATCGGAGACAAATACATCAGCATATCGCCTGGAGGTTCCGGGATGGAACTGGAACCCGGGGAAATGATCATTGATACCCAGAGCCCGATTGATGTCGAAGAATTGGTGGGCAAGTATGTCTTTGGGGGCAGGGAAGACAATGAATAGATGGCGCTTTGGGTTAGCAAGGCCGAAACTCGAAATCAGAAATATTGAAATCCGAAACAGGCAGGATGGGACTCAAATCGGGATGAATATTTGAAACAGGGAAAATAATTTCGTGAGTTAAGGAAACAACAGGCTGGTTTTGGGAGTATTTATGATGGATATGCAAGGTGCCAGGCTGCGAACATTCGGGCCTGCGGGATTGATTTGCTGCGGTGCACTGCTTTGCATGGTGTTCTGCTGGAAAACTGCTGGAAATGCCCAGGAAGACAAGGGTCCGGCCCCTGTTGTCAGTGCCTATTATGACCAGGTGCTCGAGGTCTTGGGTGACAAAGACCTGAGCACAGAGCAGCTGCGGGAAGAGCTCCAAAGCATGGCCCGGGAGATATTTACCTTCAAGATCATGGCTCAAATGAGCCTGGGCCGGAACTGGCAGGACCTGAATTCTGATGAGCGGGAGGAGTTTGTGACTTTGTTTACCCGGCTTTTAGAAAATACCTATTTCCAAAAGCTCGAGGAACATCTCTCCGAGATTAGGGACTATTCTGAAGATGATCTCCAGGTAACCGATGAGATCGTCTTTTCGTCCCGCAAAGCCGAGGTCCAGTCCAAGATAGTGTATGATAAAAAGGATGTCCCGGTAAATTATCGATTCGTGAACATGGATTCGGAGTGGAAGATCTATGATGTTTTGGTCGAAGAGGTCAGTCTGGTCCAGAACTACCGCAGCCAGTTCAACGACAGGCTGCAAAAGATCTCTGTTGATCAATTCCTCAAAGAGCTCAAGGACAAGGTGCAGGCTGTGGAGGCCGGAGAGGAGGATGTGGACCCTGATGATGTTTTATAGGATCCCGGGTGAGCATTGAACGAGACAACGGATCCTTGCAGCTTACACCTGCGAACAAAACGTGACATCCCGGCAATCGGGGCTGGACAACAAATTCATCACAGTTGGAAAAAACAGGATGACAATGCGAAGCCTTACTCTTTTCCCTGTTGCTCTCTTTTTGTGTTTCATGCTCCTGGCCGGGCCGGGTCTGGCTGCGGAAGCCAATGAGGCCCCGCCCGGATCCGAGCAGGTCCAGGCTCAGGATGCCGGCTCAGATGAAGACGGCGACATGATGGCTGAACTGGAAGCGGATTACGGGGACCAGGACGGGGGCACTGTTGCCGATCCCCTTGAGCCCTGGAATCGGCTCATGTTCCAGGTCAATGACCGGCTCTATGTGTGGGTCCTGGATCCGGCGGCCAGAGGATATGCCGCAGCCATGCCTGAGCCTTGGCGGGAGTCTTTTGACAATGCCTTTTACAATGTGGCCACCCCGGTACGCCTGGTGAACAATCTGTTGCAGGGCCGGCCGGTCAATGCTGCCCGGGAATTGGGGTCCTGTGTGATTAATACGGTGTTTGGTTTCGTCGGACTCCTGGAACCAGCCAAAAGCATAGAGCTCCTGCGCCCCCAGCCGCCGGACACGGATGCCGGACTGACCCTGGGAACCTGGGGGCTGGGGCATGGATTCTATCTGGTCCTGCCGGTCTTGGGGCCGTCGAGCCTTCGGGACAGCGTGGGCAGGGTGGGGGACGTATACCTGGATCCTCTGGATTATGTCTCTCCCTGGGAGCTGGCCCTGGGGTTGCGGGCTGAAGAAAAGCTTAATGCCATGTCCTTACGCCTGGGGCAATACGAGGACATGAAGGAAAGCGCCCTGGATCCATATACGGCGTTCAAGGACGGCTATATCCAGTATCGGCAAAGGGCCTTGAAAACGGATAAGTAATATTCTGGGTTGGAAGATTGTTTATCATATAAACTCGTACTCTTTTATGTATGCCTTGGAGAGACGTTTGAGTGGATAAAGATGGCGAATGATCATTCGCCCCTCCAAGCCTGTGCGGCTGTTTGATATGTAATAAACCCGATAAGTCTTTTTGGGACTCGCTTGGGGGCGGAAAAAAGACTTCAGATTTGCCTGGGGTCCCGCCTCCGGCGGGACAGAATTTTAACTTCGGCGCCTGCAAAAGATGTTTGCAGGCGCATCTTTTTGTGAACTCTATGCACGAAGCAATACGCATTCACGGTGCACAGCACCACAATTTAAAGAACCTGGATCTGGAAATTCCCAGAAATGAGCTGGTGGTCATTTGCGGCCCCAGCGGATCAGGCAAGTCCACTCTGGCCTTTGATATCATCTATGCTGAAGGGCAGCGCCGGTATGTGGAATCACTTTCGGCATACGCCCGCCAGTTTCTGCCTCAACTGGATAAGCCCAAGGTGGACAAGGTGGAAGGTCTGTCTCCGGCCATTTCTCTGGAACAGCATACCTCCACCCGCAATCCCCGGTCCACAGTGGGCACAGTGACCGAAGTCTATGATTATCTGCGGGTTTTTTTCGCCCGCCTGGGCCGGCCCTTCTGTCCCCAATGCGGCCGGGGTATTGCGGCCCAGAGTTCGGATGAGATCATTGCCTCCATCCTGGATCTGCCAGCGGAAACAAAGTTCATGCTCCTGGCTCCGGTGGTGGAAAACCGCAAGGGAACCCAGGCTGATCTGTTCAAGAAGCTCAAGAGCCAGGGCTTTGTCCGGGTCCGGGTCGATGGGCAAGTGGTGCCCCTGGACGATATCCCGGAACTGAAAAAAAATACCCGGCATTCAGTTGAAGTGGTTGTTGACCGCCTGATTCTCAAAGAGAATGTGCGCAAGCGGCTGGCTGATTCTCTGGAACTGGCCCTGCAGCTGGGCTCCGGCCGGGTGGTGGTTGCAGAGGTGGACGGAGATGAGACTCTGTACAGCACGGAAGCGGTATGTACAGTCTGTGGCTTGTCCCTGCCTGTGCCCTCGCCTCAGCTCTTTTCATTCAACAGCCCGCAGGGGGCGTGTCCGGCCTGTTCCGGACTGGGCAGTGTGGAGTATTTCGAACCTCTGCTGGTGGCTCCCAACCGGGGGTTGAGCTTGAGTCAGGGGGCCCTGGTGCCCTGGAAAAAGGGAAATCTCCTGTCCAGGTACGCCCAGGAACTCAAGTGCCTGGGGCAGGCCCTGGACTTTGATCTGGACACTGCGTTGAAAGATTATTCCCAGCAGGCCTGGGAGGGACTCTTTTATGGATATACAAAGTGCAATTGGCCCGGAGTGATCTCCCTGCTTCAGTCCGGGGTGCAGCTGGGACGCATCTGGCAGGATGAACTGGCCAGATTCCGGCGCAGCGCACCGTGCCCGGAGTGCAATGGGGCCCGGCTGCGACCGGAAGCCCTGGCGGTCAAGGTGCAGGGGCACAGCATCCACGACCTATGTCAATGGTCCATTGTCAGAGCCTTGGATTGGCTGAAGAAACTTGATTTTCAGGGCTTTCAAAAACAGATAGCCGTTCCCTTGCTCCGGGAGCTGACCCACAGGCTGGAATTTCTGATCAATGTGGGCCTGGATTATCTGAGCCTGGGACGAACCATGTCCACCCTGTCCGGTGGCGAGGCTCAGCGCATCCGCCTGGCCGGGCAGCTTGGTTCCGGGCTGGTGGGAGTGACCTATGTATTGGACGAGCCGAGTATCGGTCTGCACCCCAGGGATAACGCCCGGCTCATAAGGTCCTTGAAGGATTTGCAGGGCAGAGGGAATACGGTGCTGGTGGTCGAGCACGATGAGCCGACCATCCGGGCAGCAGACCATGTTTTGGAGCTTGGGCCGGGTTCCGGGGCCCTGGGCGGAGAGGTGGTCTTTTCCGGCCAGGTCGAGGACCTGCTGCGGACTGAAGATTCCCTGACCGGCAAGTATCTGCGCCGGGATCTGGTCATTCCCGTGCCCGAGTCCAGGCGCAACGGCACCCAGAGCCTGCGCCTGGAACACGTGCGGACCAACAATCTGCAGGATCTGAGCCTGGACATCCCCCTTGGCGCTCTGGTCTGTGTGACCGGGGTCTCTGGTTCCGGCAAGAGCTCTCTGGTGGTGGATACCATGTACAAGCACCTGGCTCTGGCCCGGGGGATCAAGGTGGACAACCCCGGCCAGGTGGACAATTTCCAGGGCGCAGACCAGGTGGACAAGATTGTATCCATTGACCAGTCTCCTATCGGACGGACCCCAAGGTCCAATCCGGCCACCTACACCAAGGTCTTTGACGAGATCAGAAAGGTCTTTGCCACCACGACCGAGGCCAGAAAGAGGGGATACAAGCCCGGCCGGTTCAGCTTCAATGTCCGGGGAGGACGGTGCGAGGCCTGCCAGGGAGACGGACAGATCCGGGTGGAGATGCATTTTTTGCCCGATGTGTTTGTCACCTGCGAGGTGTGCCAGGGACAGAGGTATAACCGGGAGACCCTGGATGTGACTTACAAGGGCTTAAATATCGCCCAGGTCCTGGATTTAAGTGTTCGTCAGGCCCGGTCCTTTTTTGCCAATTATCCGGTCCTGGAACGTAAACTGCGGGTTTTAGAAGAGGTGGGCCTGGAGTATATCACCCTGGGGCAGCCGGCCACCACCCTGTCCGGCGGGGAGGCCCAGCGGCTGAAGATTTCCCGGGAGCTGGGCAAGAAGAGCCTGCCCAGGACTCTGTATGTTCTGGATGAACCGACCACTGGTCTGCACATGCACGAAGTGGGCAAGCTCATCCATGTTTTACAGGCCCTGGTGGATAAGGGCGCGTCGGTAGTGGTGATTGAGCACAATCTGGATGTGATCCGGGCTGCAGACTATGTGTTCGACCTCGGTCCTGGCGGCGGGGAATACGGAGGGTGGATCATAGCGCAGGGCACACCGGAGGAGATCATGCACAATCCGGACTCGGTGACCGGGGAGTTTTTGCGGGAGATGAACTCTTTAACAGAGGACTGATATGGAAGAAGGGTTTCCGGAAAGCATAGCTGCTCCCGGGATCAATGAGTCCTGGGAAGTTCTGGCCGGCAGGGATCCGCAGGTGGTGCAGGCAGCTGCCCTGGCCAGGTATGATCCCCAAACAGGCACATACCACGTTCCGTGCTTGGGCCAAACCATTGCTGTCCATATGCAGGAGAGAACCCTGGATAGCCCGTCAAATTTGGGCCGGCTGCTTTTGGATGGCTATCCAGAGTACGCCAAGCTGTCCATTTTGCGCTATCTGGCCCATGCCCGGGACAGACCTTTGAGTGGAGAATTGATAAAACCCAGTCAGTTGCCGGGCGGGGATTTCTTTGCCTCCGGATCTCACGTCCTGCCTTTAAACTCTCTGGCCCGCAGGTTTGATAGACAAAAGGATGATTTCCTGCGGCGGGGAGAGATTCTGGGTGGCAAGGCCTCGTGCTACGGGGATGTCTCCCTGGAGCTGTATCCCTTCCCCCGCATTCCGGTGCATATCATCCTCTGGTTCGGAGATGAGGAGTTCGAGGCCCGGGCTACCCTGCTGGTGGACTCCAGCTGCCGGGAGCACATGGCCGTTGACATCCTGTGGTCCACATGCATGATGAGCTTACTCATGCTGCAAGCGGATCTGGAATCTGGTGGCAGGAAGAAATGTTCGTAACACAGCTGCTCAAAAGTGCTTTGGCATAGCTGATATGTCGCAAATGAAGAACCAGATGAGGAAAGGTTTCGTTCTGTTGCCAGGCAATGCATATATGATGCGGCACAAGAGGGCATCCTTCTTCAAAATTGTGCCTGGTTTCATGTCGGACGTTTTCTCCTCCTTGTTTTCAGTCTGGAGGCAGCATGGATACTTTATGGACCTTTCCCTATTCCTCGCAGCGCATGCCGGTTCTGGCCGATAATGTAGTGGCCACCTCCCAGCCTTTGGCTGCTCAGGCCGGATTGACCATGCTACAGAACGGGGGCAATGCTATTGATGCGGCCCTGGCTGCAGCCATTGCCCTGACCGTGGTCGAACCTACCAGCAACGGGCTGGGATCAGATGCCTTTGCCCTGGTCTGGGACGGAAAGAAACTGCACGGCCTGAACGGGTCCGGTCATTCTCCCCAAGCCTTAAACATCAAGCGTTTTCAAGGTCTGGAGCGCATGCCCGTCCAGGGCTGGGATGCGGTCACCGTCCCCGGTGCAGTTCAGGCCTGGAGCGACCTTTCCCAGCGCTTTGGCCGCCTTCCTTTTGCTGATTTGTTTGAGCCGGCCATTGGCTACGCGCAAAATGGTTTTCTCGTCTCCCCCCTGATCGCCAGACAATGGGCAGAAGTGGCTGAGCCGCATGCGAAGATGCCCGAATTTGCAGCTACATTTTTGCCCCGAGGCCGGGCCCCTCAGGCTGGGGAACGATTTACAAACCCGGGACAGGGAGCATCCTTGCGCCTGCTGGCAGAAACCAACGGGCAGGCCCTGTATCAGGGACAATTGGCTGAAGCCGTGGTCCGTCAGGCCAAGGAACAGGGCGGGGCTTTGCAGCTTGAGGATCTTGCCGGGCATGCATCCACCTGGGTGGAGCCCATCAGATATCAGGTCCAGGATATCCGGGTGCATGAAATCCCGCCCAACGGGCAGGGGCTGGCCGCCCTCATGGCCCTTGGAATCCTGGATATTCTGGAGGGAGATTCATGGCCTGTGGATTCGGTTCAGGCCGTGCATCTTCAGGTGGAGGCCATGAAAGCGGCCTTTGCCGAAGTCCATGCCCATGTGGCCGATCCCCGGGCCATGTCTTATCCGGTGGAGCGCTTTCTGGATCCAGGGCTGCTCTGGGAGCTGGCCCGAAGTATTCGGGCAGACAGGGCCTTAGCACCCGTTTCCCGTCTGCCTGCCAATGGAGGGACGGTTTATCTGAGTGCTGCGGATGAGCAGGGGTGCATGGTTTCTTTTATCCAGTCCAACTATATGGGCTTTGGTTCCGGGGTGGTAATTGAAGATACCGGGATCAGCCTGCAAAACCGGGGAGCCGGCTTTGTTCTGGATCCCGGGCATCCTAACTGTGTAGCCGGGGGCAAGCGGCCCTTTCATACCATTATTCCCGGATTTGCCAGCAGGGAAGGCAGGCCGCTGCTCAGCTTCGGGGTCATGGGGGCCCACATGCAGCCCCAGGGCCATGTTCAGGTCCTGCAGCGGATGCTGAAGTGGGGGCAGAACGCCCAAGCCGCGTTGGACGCCCCCCGGTGGCAGGTCAGCCCGGATTACAGACTGGGCCTGGAGCCCGGCCTGGCTGCGCGCATAGGGCCCGAACTGGCTGATATGGGCCATGAACTGATCAAGGATCCGCCGCCCTGGCTCTTTGGGGGCGGGCAGATTGTTCATTGTCTGGACAAGGGGTATGCGGCGGCCTCTGATCCGCGTAAGGATGGTCAGGCTGTAGGGTATTAACACTGCAGCGATATCTTCAATCAAGATGGGTGGCGCTGATCACAATGGGTGACGAGGACAGGAAAAGGGCGCGAATCCTGGACAGTTCTTTCTGGCTCAGCCTGAAGGTGCCGGAATTGACAGACAAGAGCCGGGATTTACGAGATCTGGCCCAGGGCATTTCCAAAAAGGCCCAGGTCCTGCGGACCAAATCCAGCAGCCGGGCCTTGTGGATGGTCTTCCTGGGCGGTACCGGGACCGGAAAGTCCACTCTGTTCAATGCCTTTTGCGGACAGGAGGTCAGCCGAACCGGGGTTGAACGGCCTCAGACATTGGGAGCTGTGGCCTATGCCCATGCCCAGGCCGGAGACCAGGAGGGCCTGCCGGAATTTTTGGGACCCGTACAGCGGGAAGAGTTTTCCTCTCCACACAAGGGACAGCGAGGGCAGGAACAGAAAATGACCCTCGTCGTTCACCAGGACTTTAGGCTGCAGAACCTGGTTTTTGTGGACACCCCTGATCTGGACAGCCTGGTCACCGGCCATCATGACCTGGCCCGGGACATCCTGCTCATGGCTGATGTGGTCTTTTTTGTGGCCAGCCAGGAAAAATATGCCGATGAGGTTCTGTATCAGAGCCTGGTTTCTCTCGGACAGTCCGGCCAAAAATTCTTCTTTATCCTGAACAAAGCAGACCCCCCGCCGGGGAGAAGCATACAGGACATCCTGGAGGAGGTGGTTCAGACCCTGGATCCAAAGCGCGCCTTTTTAAGTCCGGAGCACTCTGTGGTCCTGCCCTTTGTTCCGGCCGGAAACAATGCCGGGGCTAATGCAGATATGCGGGCCTTTGCGCAGGAAGTAACCAGGTTTTATACCTCCGGGAGGGGACAAAAGATCGTGGAGGAGGAGAAGAAAAGGACCTGGTCGGAGCTCAAAGCGGACTTAAGCCGGATGCATGCTGTTTTGCAGGCTGAATCGAGGGAGGTTGCGGCCTGGGAAAAGCGCCTGCAAACAGTATATGATGAGTGTGTATCCCGGCTTCTGGAGCGGGAAGAAGCCGGATTTCAGAGCACTCAGCGCCGGGCGGTGCAGGAAGAGATAAGAAAGGTTTTCGGACGCTTTGATTTTCTGGCTGGACCGCGGCGAATCATCAGCGGCTGTGTGCGCCTTCCCCTGCGACTTATAGGGGTGGCCGGACCCTCCCGCAAAGCCAGACAGGAAGACCTGGAAAGGGCCAAGCGCAAGGCCGATTCCCGTCCGGTGCAGGAGGCTGTAGACGAGTTCAATGCCCTGTTCCTGGAGCGAGTGGTGCCATTGGACCGGGACACCCCGGCCGGCCAAGCCTTGCGCCGTAGTGAGCTGGCCATGGGGTCAGAAGAGGTGCAGGTCAGGTTCCAGGCAGTTCAGGATGAAATGGCGGTCTGGCTGAATGCCCGTTTTGAGCGCATGGCCAGGGAAGCGCCCAAAGGCAAGGCCTGGGGCATCTATTCCACCTCCGCCTTGTGGGGGGTGATGATTGTATCCTTTGAAACAGTTGTCGGTGGCGGTCTGTCCCTGGTGGAGGTGCTCATCGATTCAGCCATAGCTCCGTATGTGACCAAGGGAGCGGTGGAGCTCTTTGCCTATCAGGAACTTCGGACCATAACCAGGGAGCTGTCCGCCCGGCTCAAAGAGGGAATTGTGGGCATCCTTGCGGAGCAAAAAAACAGGTATGTACAGGCTATGCACGAGCTGGGCCCGGATACCAAGGTAATGCAGGAGGTTGAGGAGTGGGCCGGATGGTCAGAGAAAAAGGCTCTGGCTGTATTGGAAGGATAGGAGAGGATTGCGGATCACGGCATGTCCGGAGTGAATATGGGAAGTACATTGCACAGGAAGCTGCAGCAGGATCTGGATCACATACGCCGCTTTGTCCGGGAAGGAGATTGGATCAGTCTGGATGCAAAGGAAAGGCAGGAACTGGAACAGGCCGCGGCCGGATTTCAGCTCCGGTTGGATGCTGCCCGGGATGAGCTGTTGTGTGCCGGCTTTCTGGGCGGAACCGGGGTGGGCAAGTCCAGCCTGATGAACGCCCTGGCCCGGGCTGAAGTGGCCGGGACCAGCCACAGACGTCCGTATACTGATCATATCCTCATTTATCACCATGCGCAGGTCGAGCTGCCCTCTTTTGTGCACCAGAGCCAAGCGGTCTGGGCCGAGCATGTGCATCAGGCAGAGGCGGTCCAGGACATCCTCCTCTGCGATCTGCCGGATTTTGACAGCTTGCGCCCGGAAAACAAAGAGGCCGTGCTGGGGTTCATGTCCCACCTGGATCTTCTGGTTTGGGTGGCCTCTCCCGAAAAGTATGCAGACCGGAGCCTGCATGATGCCCTTGGCCAGGCCCCAAAGGCGGCGGGCAATTTTTACTTTGTCCTCAACAAGATGGACAGACTCTGGGATCGAAAAAGAGCAGAGCAGAGCCTGGATCAGATGCAGCGGGTGGCTGAACATTTTCGCAGCCTGTTGACGCAGACCCTGGCCCAGCGTGCGGATATTCAGAGCAGTGCCTCACCCAGGCTGTTTGCTGTTTCGGCTCTTGAAGAGCAGCCGCATTCAGCCTGGAACCAGCTCAGCCAGTTTCGGGAGGTGCTTTTCGCCCGGCGTTCGGCCAAGCAGGTGGAGGCCATCAAGGCCGCCAACCTGGAGCAGGAGATGTCCGCTCTGTACCAGCCGCTGATCAAAGAAAAAGAACACCTGGAGCAGTCCCTGGCAGTGGTCCGGCAGTTGCAAGGGGAAGTAGAGGCAGAAGGCCGGTCCTGGTCCCGGGATGGGGAGACCATCCTTGCCTCCTGGGTGAAAAAGCGAATAAAACCCCTGCTTATTCAGCAAGGTCCTGGACTGGCCCCGCTTTTCGGTCCGGCCCGACTGGTGGGGATGGCGGTCCGGGAATTCAAACAGCGCGGGGCAAAAGAGCTCGCCTCTGTTCCGGAGGTGGGTGAGGAACCGGGTCTTTTGGGACTGCACTCCCGGATGAAGCATATGAAGAATCGTCTTTTGACCCAGGTGCTGCGAAGCGACAATCCCCGGTTTTTGAGCCATGCTCTGGAAGAAGCTGCAGATGTGAGCAGGCTCTGGGACCAGATGGCATCGCAATGGCAAGGGGCGGTGAATAATGCTCTGGCCCAGGACCGGCCGGTAAAATGGCCGGGCCTGGCTGCAGGGCAGATCCTGGTTTACGCTCTGTTGATCCTGTTTTTGCTTATCGGACTGGGCGGAGGGCAGGCCTGGAAAAGACTGATCAGCCATCCTGGCCCCGGATCGGTCATGGAGGTCTTTTTTTCCGCAGTGGAGACTCTTTTCAGCCTCCAGGGAGTGGCTGCTCTGGTCAGTTTTGGACTGCTCATGCTGGGGGCCGGAGTCCGCTTCTATCAGGCCTGGAGACGAAAGTTACAGGATTGGGCTCAGGATCAGGGCCGGATTTTGAATGCCGAGCTGACCAGTGTGTGGACTGCCGGGCTGGACGAGGTCAAACAGAACCTGGAAAATGTACACTCCAGATTGAGGCAGAAACTGCAGTCTCTGGATGCAGTCCTGGCCAGCGGCGAATAAGACACGGGACTAGGCGGGCTGGCCGGAGTTGGAGACCGGAGCGCAGCGCAGGCGTTTCTCCCCGTCCTGGAACAGGACATCAATCTTATTCGGGGGGATGGTCCGCTGGACTATCCCCAGGCCGAAGCTGGGATGGTCGATGAGATCGTTGTTCTTAAATTGTCCCTGCATGCTGTAAGTTTTGGACTCAGCCTGGTCCTTGGTTTCCATCTTTCTTTGCCACTGCTTATACCACTGCTCCGCCAGCTGCTGGGCTTCTTTTTCTTTGGCTGTGGGTCCTTTTTTGCCTTTGGCAGTTGTTTTTTTGCTTTGCGATGTTGATGAGGACGTGGCTGCCGCCTTGGAATTTCCGGATTTCGTTGCCGGACGATATTTGTGAACACTGCCGCATCCCCGGCACTCGACTTTGGAAATCTCTCCCTCAACGATAGAGACAACGGTATGCCCGGTGATGTCGTTGCATTTGCGGCAGGTAGACTCAACAATGTCTCCTGCTTGAACTGATTTTGCTGCCATATCTCCTCACTCTTGGGGCTGGTTTGAAAAGTTATTTGTGATGGACACGAAGGCCGCGCACATTACGTTCCCTGGGACCTCAAGTGTCAGACCAGAACTTTTGGATTTTGCTCATGATTGTCAACAATTTCAGTACACCTGAGAGCAAAATTACCGTGAGAAACGTGCTTGCGTTGAAAGGGTGATCATGTGTTCAGATTGGTACAATTCCTCGTATGTTTCCTTGGCCTTTGGGGATTGCTGGGTCAGGCTCATATTCTGCAGGCCCGGACCCAGGCAGATGTGCCTCGTGATGACGAAAAACGCGGAGTCCGGGGATATACCCTGGTAGTCCAGGCCCAAAGCATCCATAGCCGGTGGATACGGGCCACAGCCAGGGTTGAGGCCGATTTCGATTGTGCATCCTGCTCTGGATGCATTTCCAGCCTGTCCCTGGTTCTTGAAGATGTCAACATACGCCAGGATCAGGACTGGGTGCCGTTTCCCAGTATTGAACTCACGGCCCGGGGACCAAAGGGTATTTCCGCCGGGCAGATTCTCTTCGAGGATATCCGGTGCCGAATAGGCTCCAGCCTGGTCGGGCAGGGCCGCTTAAAGCAGGAGGCACTGGGGTGGACAGGAGATTTTGTCCTTCATCCAGCCAAACTGTTCAAAGAACTTGGCTCAATCTGGCCCTGGCTGTCCCAGATGCACTTTGCCGGGAAAGAATCGCCCGGGCTGAGAGCGGATCTGGCCTGGCATTTTGCTGAATCCGGCCAGGCATCGACCCTGGAGCTGGATATCGAAACCAGGAGCAGTGTTCGCTGGCAGCACTTGGGGCCGGGGACAGATCTCATTCTGCCACCACTGACTGTGTCCTTCAAGTTCAATCTGGAAGACGGGGGTATGAGCTGGAACCTGCAGGCCAATGACAATGTCCGCTGGGGCATGATGGCAGCCGCCAGGCTGGCAAGTGAAGGAAAGCTTAAGTTTCTGCCTTCAGGGATGCACATCGTGAGGGCAGCAGTGAACAGTCAATGGATCGGCCGGCTCGATCAGGATGAGCAGGGACGAGAGGTGCATATCCAGGCTCAAGACATTGATATCCGGCCCGCAAGCACCAGGCTGCAGAAAATGAAGCTGGACATGCAGGGGCTGGGCGCGTTTGAGATCACCGGTCAATGGGGGGAAGGAAAAGACAGCAGGCTCACGGCCCAGGCATCAGACTTACAGATGTCCGGGGTGCGATCCTGGCTTCAGAGTGCCGGGTATGATCCGGCAGCTGGGTGGGATTTTCAGGGCCGGGGCGATATGCGGATAGAAGCCGAAAAAGATACGCAAGGTATTTACGGAAATTGGGGGCTTGATTTTCAGGATGTGGGGGGAAGCTCCCCGGATGGAGAGATTATGGCCGCCGGATTGGGTGGTCAATTTCAAGGTTCGGGAGTGTGGGACGAAAGTCCCCGGGCATCTTTTTCCCTGAGTACAGAGCAGGGAGAGGTGCTGTGGGGGACCCGCTATGCCGATCTCGGGCAGTCCGCCGTGTCTCTCACGGGACAAGGGAGAGTCCGGCCCGGACAGGATGTACAGATTACAAAAGGAGATATACGGGCCGGGGAGTACTTTGATATGCAGGCCAATGCAGAACTGGGTTTAGGGCCGGATTCTTCGCAGTGGGAGGTGAACATTGCACAAGGCAGGGCGGAGCTGGAGGGCCTGTCTTCTGCCGTGCAAGGGCTCGTCCCTTCTGGCTGGAAGATGCAGGGCCGAGTGGGGTGGGAAGGGAAAGTGAGCAGCTCGGAGGCTGGGCCAATGGTTCAGGGCCGGATTTCCGGGCAAGATGTAAGCCTGGAAGTTCCCGAGTCCGGGATGGAGATGAAGAATTGGCAGGTTGTATTGCCGGTGCGTTATCTGCTGGACGAATCTCCTGCTGGAGAGGATTATGGAAAGGATCCTGATTCCTGGGGAGTGCTGCGGCCTGGTAATCTCCGGATTGCCGGCCGGGAGATAGAAGTGGCCGGTGCAAGGGTGGGCTTGATAGATAATGTCCTCCAACTCCGAAATGAGGTGGAGATAGGCGGAGAAGGATTTCGGGCCGGGCTTAATGATTTCAGCCTGGACCTGCCGTGGTCCGGACCCTGGCAGGGCAAGGGAGAGCTGATGCTTTATGATTTGCAGCCGGCCCGGCTCCTGGATCCTGCTTTGCAAAACAGTTTGCAAGACAGTTTGCAAGACATGGGCCGCTTGCAGGGGATGCTGGAATTTGCCGCTTCAGCTCAGGAAGTGCAGACGCAAGGGGCAATCCGGGGGCTTTGTTCAGCGCAGATGTGCGCATTGAAGATATTGGCCTGAAAAGACCGCTGGAACCCAGCCGCCTGGCTCAGGCAAACGTGCATATTCGCGGTCTGGATCTGGAGGCCTTGAGTCAGAGTCTGGGAGTGGGCCGGATTACCGGCAAAATGAATGCTGACGTTCAACGCCTGGGACTGGCGTATGGACAGCCGGTGCGTTTTCATCTGCGGGCCAAATCTGTCCCTGACCCTGAACAGTCCCGCAGGATCAGCCTGCAGGCAGTCAACTCCCTGTCCATTATCGGTACCGGACAGGGGCTGTCCGGTTTGGGAATTCAGTTTTATGCCCAGTTTTTTAAGCAATTTCCCTATGAGCAGATAGGCCTTTCCTGTGTCCTGGCCAATGATGTCTTTTCCTTGAACGGATTGATTCGTGAGGATGGGGTGGAGTATATAGTCAAGCGCGGCTGGACAGGGATCAACGTGATCAACACCAATCCCAACAACATGATTGCTTTTTCCGATATGCTGGACCGGCTGGAGCGGGTGTACACCCAGGCTGAATAGGTGCAAGTGTAAAACCTGTTACGCTCGCCCGAAGTCTGATATCAATCAAGGATGATACACACCAAGAGTGCAACCACGCGTCTGCGCGTGGTTGCACTCCAAAAGGGAGGCTTTATGAACGGGTTTCACATGCGATGGACAGTTATGGCTGTCCTTTTCCTGGGTTTGACTGCTTGTGTGACGGTGAACATCTACTTTCCAGCCGCTGAAGTGGAAAAAGCTGCGGAAAAAATCGTTGATGATGTGTACGGAGAGGAGAATGGAGAGCCCGGGAATGGAAATTCCGACCAGTCGGCCTGGAGGATGTTTGTGGCCTGGCTGGGACCGAACCAGGCCTGGGCTCAGGATGCGACTTCTGTGAGCAATGCAGCTATCCGGGGACTCAAACAAACCATTTCCAGGCACCACCAGCAGCTCAAGCCCTTTTATGATCAAGGGGCACTGGGGATCACCAGGGATGGATATCTCGAAGTCAGGGACACTTCGGGGCTCAATCTGGGACAGGTGGCCAAGCTGCGCAAACTGGTCCAGGAAGACAATGACTCCAGACGGCAATTGTACAAAGAGGTGGCCGCAGCTCTGGATCTGGAGCAGTCACAGGTTTCCAGGGTTGAAGAGATCTTTGCCCGGCAATGGCGGGATAAGGCCTCATCCGGCTGGTGGGTGCAGCAGGACAATGGCTC
>JBKHIL010000183.1:0-4424 GCA_046538645.1 Desulfovermiculus sp. | reverse complement strand
ACATTTCCTGGATTTCAGGCCAGTGCTCCGTAACAGACAAGCCATGGGCTATATCCTGGCCTATGCCTGCCATATGTGGGAACTTTTTGCGGCCCGCTCCTGGGTGGTGGCCTTTTTGACATTCGCCCTCAGCACCCAATCCCAAGGATGGGGAGCCAGGTACCTGCCACCGTCCAGTGTGGCAGCGCTGACAGCTGTCATCGCCATGTGGGCCAGTGTGGGTGGAGCGGAGCTGGCAGCCAGGCACGGACGATTGCCCGTATTGCGGGTCATAATGTGGGGGTCGGCCGCCTACGCCTGCATACTCGGCCTGCTCTCTCCCGTGCCGTATCTGCTTTTGATTGTGATCTGCATGGGCTATTTTATGTTCGTGCAAGGAGATTCCGCCACCCTGCATACAGCGGTCATTCAGTCCGCGCCGGCTCATCAACTTGGACTGACCATGGCCTTTCAATCTCTGATAGGCTTTGCCGGCGCATTTATAGGGCCATTGGTGGTCGGCCTTGTTCTGGATCTGACCGGGGGCGGGGCAAGCAATTGGTCGTGGTGGGCGGCCTTTTGCTCCATGGGGCTGGTGGTGGCACTGGGCCCCCTGTTTGTTCAATTCTTTGGCAGGCATGTGGGTTAGTTATTGTCCAGGCCGTATTTTTCCAGCTTATTGTACAGGGTTCGCCGGGTGATGCCCAGCAACCTGGCGGCTTCGCTCTTATTGCCCCCTGCTCTGGCCAGGGCCTTGGAAACAGCGGTCTTTTCAACATTATCCAGAGAGCCGTTTTCTTCGATGTGGGTATCCGGTTCTGTTTTTGAGGCCTTCTCGCGTGATGGCTGCCCGATATTGGCCGGCAGATCCCGCTCACTGATGTACTCTCCTGGAGAGAGGATGACCGCCCGCTCTACCGCGTTTTCCAATTCCCGTACATTTCCCGGCCAGGTATGTTTCAGCAGCCGGTCCATGGCCTGGGGTGTAAAGCCCTTGATCTTTTTTTTGTTCCGCTCTGTGTACGTGTGCAGAAAATGCTGGGCCAGAATGGGGATGTCCTCGCTGCGCTCGCGGAGAGCCGGGACGGCCAGGTGGACCACATTTAACCTGTAATACAGGTCTTCCCGGAAAGCGCTTTGGGCCACCATGGCCTGCAGGTCCTTATTGGTGGCGGCAATGACCCGAACGTCCACGGTAATGACCCTGTCTCCGCCGACCCTCTGGATTTCGCCGTCCTGAAGAACTCGCAGGACCTTGGCCTGCATGGGCATGGACATCTCTGCCACCTCATCCAGAAAAATGGTGCCCTGGTCCGCCTGCACGAAGCGGCCCTCCCGGCGTCGGTCCGCTCCGGTAAAGGCCCCTTTTTCATGACCGAACAATTCCGATTCGAGCAAAGATTCGGACAAGGCGGCACAGTTGACTGTCACCAGCGGACCCATGCTTCGATTGCTGCCGGCCTGAATGGCCCTGGCGATAAGCTCCTTGCCGGTCCCGCTTTCTCCGCTGATCAAGACAGTAGCGTCTGAAGGAGCCACTGTGGCCACCATATCCATGAGGTCTTGCATGGCCGGGCTGGTCCCGATAATCTGCCCCGACTCGGCGCTGGCCTGGAGCCTGGATTTGAGCTCCTGGTTTTCCTGCCGCAGCCGGGTGTGCTCCATGGCTCTGTCCATGGTCAGCTTGAGCTCGTCAAAGTCCAGGGGCTTGGTCAAGTAGTCATAGGCCCCGGCCTTCATGGCCTCAACCGCGGATTCTACAGAAGAATACGCGGTCATGATGATGACCGGTATGGAGGGATTGTAGGCTTTTATTTCATGTAAGGCCTCAATGCCGCTCATGACCGCCATGCGCACATCCATGAGAATGAGGTCAAAGGCGGTATCTTTGATCCGGGCAATGGCCGAGGGTCCGTCTTCAGCCTCATGAACCTGATAGCTCCAGCTCTTGAGCACGGTTTTCAGGGTGATCCTGTGACCTGAATCGTCATCCACGACCAGAATGCTCGGCTTTTTGCTTGCAGACATGATTTGTTCCTTTTCAGCGCCGCCGCTGGCAAATCTGAAATATTTGTGCATGAATTCATTTCAGGGTGCATACGAGTTGTGGGTGCCGGAATGGGCCTCATCCCCAGCCGGTATGGAGGAGGCCGGGAGCCAGATGAGAAAAACGGTCCCAACTCCCGGGGTGCTGCGGACTTTAATCCGGCCCTGGTGGTTATCGACAAGCTTGTGCACGATTGCCAGGCCCAGACCGGTCCCTGAGGCCTTGGTGGTAAAGTAAGGGTCGAAGATGTGAGGTACATCCTCCTCAGAGATCCCGGTCCCACTGTCACTGACCTCGATCTCCACCCCTTCATCCTGAGCCGGCCGGGTGATAACAGTCAAGCAGCCGCCCCTGTCCATAGCCTGGATGCCGTTTAAATACAGATTGAGCAGGCACTGGATAAACCGGTCGGGATCCAGGTATACACTCGGCAGTTCCGGGTCCAGGTGCAGGTCCAGGCAAATGTCATGGGCTTCCAGGTCTGCTGCGATCAATCGAACGGAATGCTCAATGACCGAATTGATCGCAGTGGGCACAGGACTTATATTCGATGGTCTGGCGAACTCCAGAAGTTCATTAATGACCCGGTTCAGGCGGTTGGTCTCGCTGACCATGACTTCAGCCGCCTCTCTGGCTTCCGGGTCTGACGCCAGCCTGGTCTTAAAGTAGGTGGCCATTCCCTTGACTGAACTCAGTGGATTTCGGATTTCATGGGCTATGCCGGCGGCCAGACCTCCCAGCGCGGCCAGCTTTTCCCTGCGCTGCACCTCCTGCTGCAAGGCCTTGATTTCAGTTAAATCCCGGAAGATTATCAGACTGCCGATGAATTCCCCGGCTGCGTTCACGATCCGGGCCGCACTCACACTCAGGTTGATTGGCTCCTGGTCTTGAAATGCGCACTCGACTTCCCGCTCAACTACCCGGTCTTGCTGCCCTGGATTGGGGAGGAGCCGATTCAGGGCCGCAGGCAGGACGAGATCCGCAGGTTGCCCCCGGATGTCAGATTCCAAGCGGCCGGTCATGGCCTCGGCAGCGGAATTTTGGAGGACAATCCGGTTCTGTTCATCCAGAACCACCAGCCCGTCAGGCAAATTGGCGATAACTTCCCTGGAAACGGCACTGGCGTCCAGGAGCCGCCTGCGGGTAGCCCGGTAGCTTCTGGTTGCATACATGCTCACTACTCCCGCCCCGCCCAAGAGCAGGAGAACGGCTATGATGATGCCTGTGTTGCGCAGGTCTTCCTGCCTGGCCTCAATAAATGGAGTGCGGTCAAATCCGATAAATATTATCTGCTGGTCCTGGATGTAGTTTCGCGGAGCGCACCAGGACTGGCTGTTTTCGTTCATGCTGCCCCAGGAAGGCCCGGGCCCTCTTCGGCCCCCAAAGGGAGATATGGGATTAAAGTATTTGTAGACCTCAAAGGCGGGCCGGCCTGCCGGAGACTGAGTCAGTCTCCATTGAGCGGACTTCTCTGCGCTGAGCCGGGTCAGATCAAACCAGTCCCTGACCCTTTTGTTGACCTGGTTCGGATCATTGTGGGCCAGGATACGGCCCTGCTTATTCACCACCATAAGGTAGAGGACGTCGGGATGCTGGGCCATCTCCTCCAAAAGATACTGGACCTGGGACCCGCCCCAGCCCATGTGCCGCATTCCGGTCCTGGCCCCGGCTTCAAAAGAGGTAATCAGGGCCGCCCCCTTTTCCAGGAGGATATCGGCCATGTAGTCCTTTTCCCGGTTATAGTTGCTGGCAGCCAGGACCAGAACGATAATGATCAATGCAGCTGCAGCAGATATGATGATCAAGGGCGAAAGGGAAAGCCCCAAATGAGAGCGTTGGCTATCAGACATGCTATATCAGGTGCTTGGGCTCTGGATATTTTTTCACAGTGTTTTGTATAGATTTTTTACATGTTTTTGGGATTCTTTTCCATACTTGCCAACATATTTTCTTTTCCGTATGATTTTTCAAATAACGCGCCGTGATCTGGGCTGATGGCAGAAAAAACGTCCTGGCCGAGCGGCCATTTTTTCGGGTTACAATGTTTTCGTTGTGACCCTTTTTTCTTGGTCAGCTTGGCCCGCGGCAAAGCTGACATATCTTCATCCTGCTCTGTTTGGAGCCTGGCGTTTACAGACGGGCAAGCTAGCGATCGGGGATGGATCGAGATTCATGCAAGGGGCAGAGAATGGACCAGCAAACCAGATATGAACTCCAAAAAGCTGTAGAAGAACACATCCGGATCTTGACTCGGGATGTGGCCGAGATGGAGGAACGGGCCGGGACAGTGGACCTGGATCAACCAATCGGCCGCTTGTCCAGGATGGATTCTCTGACCAATCAGGGCATTCTCCTCTCCAGCCTGAACAAGGCCAAGACCAGGCTGGCCAGGCTCAGG
>JBKHIL010000027.1:0-10854 GCA_046538645.1 Desulfovermiculus sp. | reverse complement strand
GTTGATCTGCTCAAAGAGCAGGGGGCCGAGGATATCGTTGTGGTGGGAGGAGGAATTATTCCCAAGCAGGACATGGCCTACCTGCGAGAGCGAGGAATTCAGGAGATTTTCACGCCAGGCACACCACTGGAGGAGATCATTTCCTGGGTTAGAACGAATGTTACCCCCAGGGATGAGCTGTAAGCGGGTAGGGTAGAGGTTTCTGGTGTTAGACAGAACACAAGGAATTCACATAAAGGGTTGATATAAATGACACCATACACCTCGTATGAAGCTTGATGATAACTCAATCTGTGCAGCAGAGGGATCCTTCGCTCGCAGACTCACTCAGGATGACAGACATGCACTTGGAGACTTACTCAGAGTCTGAACGAGTCTTAAATTGAAGAATCTCTCTCAAATTATAAAAAAACGTCAGAGCTTATAAACAAGGGTATGAATTTGGACACGGAGAGGAGAGATACTGGTCGGGACAAGAGCGGGATAGAACAGATTGTGGAGCGGATTACCTCCGGTGATGTGCGCACTGCCTCCAGACTGATCAGGAATATTGAAGACAAAAGCTCCAGGGCCACTGAGGTAATCAAGGCGTTGTTTCCCTTAACCGGCAATGCCCATGTTGTCGGCTTAACCGGTGCACCAGGTGCGGGGAAGAGTACCTTAAGCGATGCCCTGATAACCAATTACCGCAAGCAAGGCAAGACGGTCGGGGTTTTGGCGGTTGATCCCACCAGTCCGTTCACTGGGGGGGCGATTCTGGGAGATCGGGTCCGGATGCAAAAGCATGCTGAAGACAGAGGGGTCTTTATCCGCAGTCTGGCTACCAGAGGTGCTTTGGGCGGCTTGTCTGATGCAGTGGATGAGGCCATTCATGTCCTGGATGCCATGGGCAAAGACATCATCCTGGTAGAAACCGTGGGTACCGGGCAGTCGGAAGTGGATATCATGAACAATGCCCACTCCATCCTTTTGGTCTTGACCCCGGGCATGGGAGATGAGGTGCAGACCATCAAGGCCGGAGTGATGGAGATTGCAGACCTGTTCGTGATCAACAAGGCCGATCAGCCCGGAGCAGCCAAGCTGCTCAATGAGTTGACCCGTGCTCTGGATATGGCTGATAACTTCCCTTCCGGCTGGAGACCGCCGATTCTGACTGTGGAGAATATGGCTCAGTCCGAGCCCTTTTTGGCCAAAGTGGACCAGGTGCGGGAGAAGATTGATGCACATTACGCCCTGCTCCGGGACAGTGACGTCCTGCGCCAGCGGGAGCGGAGAAAAGTCGAGGTCCAGCTTGCACATGCCCTGGACAGCGCCCTGGTTCAGGAAGTGATCAGATTTCTTAAGCAGTCAGGAAAATGGGAGGCCATGCTCAAGGAATTAATTGGTAAAAGCAACGATCCATATACACTGGCTGAAGAAATTGCAGGGTTGAGCTATGCCCCGGATTGGACCCATAAGCTTGGCACCATGCAGCTCTCTGGCCGGAAAGGAGGGATTTAAATGAACTATGAAGCAATCCTGGTCCAGACTGAAAAGCATATAGGGACGATCACCTTTAACAGACCCAAGAGCATGAATACCTTCAACAGTGCTCTGGCTGTGGAGTTCAACCAGGCGTTGCAGGCCCTGGAAGGGGATGAAAATGTTCGGGTTATTGTGGTCAAAGGCGAGGGCAAGGCCTTTTGTGCAGGGATTGATATCACTGAACTGGAAGGAAAGCAGGCCCTGGATTACTATGCCTGGGTGCAACAAATGGAGGAAATGAGCCTGCAGATAGCCCGGATGGGTACTCCGGTTATTGCCTCAGTCCAGGATATTGCTGTGGCCAATGGAATTGGAGTGGTGGCTTCGGCGGATCTGGCCATTGCTGCTGAGGGGGCCAGATTTGGGGCTACTGCGGTCAATGTCGGTCTTTTTTGCATGGGGCCTGCGGTCCCTTTGGCCCGTAACCTCGGCCGCAAAAAGGCCCTGGAGCTTTTGCTCACCGGGGACATGATTGATGCGGATGAGGCCTACAGGATTGGCTTGATCAATAAAATTGTACCCAAGGATGAACTGGAGTCTGCTACCCAGGAGATGGCCGAAAAGATAGCCCAGAAGAGTCCCCTGGCGGTCAGAATGGGCAAGAAATCATTCTACAGCATGGAAGATTTGGATTTTTGCAGTGCATTTGAGGTGGCCAACAATCATTTTGCCTTGCTGTGCTCTACTGAAGATGCCCACGAAGGAGTAAGTGCCTTCTTGAATAAGCGGCCTCCAAAGTGGAAAGGGCGGTAAATCGCAAACAACCATTTCTGACCTGTCGGCAAAGGTAGCTCAGGCTTTTCAGGGGAGGGCTGGTTCTCTCCGAGACCCAGTCTCATCCATCATTCTAAAACCCCTGGCCCTCGGAGAGGACCAGGCTACTGGGCCCCAGCCCTCTTCACTGCCAGTTTCATATCTGATCAAACTGGCGGGCACGGACAGCGGTCCCGCCTTTGGCGGGACTGAACACAGGTTAAATTTGTCCAGATCCGGATCAAAGGGCCTGTTTGTCTTTGAAACTCTGTTTATTTTAAAGCACAAGATGCATGGGCAAGAAAATTATGCCGGAATAAAACTACTGAATGGTAAGTGTTCATGTTTTTGAACATAATTTCAAAGATATCCAAACGCGCAACCAACAAGGAGGGTTCTGATGGGAATGGAGCAGGTATACAAAGATGTCATGCAGATCAACGTTACAAAAGACCTTGAGAAGCGGCGGGAAGTAGCCCAGTCCTTTTTTGAAAACCTCAATTATATGGACAAGCCTGAGTATTTCAACTGGGCGGCAGAGATCTTTGAAGGTCTGCATGTCAAGGAACAGGGGGACAAGCCGGCCTTGATCTGGGCTGATCTGGAGTCAGAGCAGGAGCGGAGGTTCAGTTACAGGGAATTTGCGGCCAACGGGAACAAGTTTTTGAACTATTTGCGCAAAAACGGTGTGCAGCAGGGGCACAATCTGTACATGATGATCCCCATTGTCCCCGAGACCTGGTTTGCCAGCTTTGCTTCGGTCAAGGGCGGACTCATTGCCGTGCCCACAGCAACAAGCATGACAGTCCGCGAGCTGAAGTTCCGGTTTGAAGCCTACCCCCCGGATGTCTTGGTGGCAGATGAGGAATCAGCTGCGGTCCTGGATGAAGCCATGGCCGACACCGGCACGCTGCCAAAAGTCAAGATCGTGCTCGGAACCCGGGATGGATGGACGAGCTATTCGCACCTGGAAAATGAATCGGAGCAGGCCGAGCCGGCTCCTACCAGATCCGATGATCTTTCATTTTGTTTCTTTACCTCCGGAACAACCGGACTGCCCAAACGGGTGGGGCACTCAGCCATGTCCTATCCCCTGGGGCATCTGTCTACAGCGGTTATGATCGGACTGAGGCCCGATGACATCCATCATAACTTGAGTGCGCCCGGCTGGGCCAAATGGGCCTGGAGTTCATTTTTTGCGCCCTTAAACGTTGGAGCAACGGCCACAGGATTTCATTTTAAGGCCCTGGACGGACCGAAGTACTTAAAACTCATAGACAAGTATGATGTGACCACCTTCTGTGCCCCGCCAACTGCCTGGCGCATGTTCGTCGGTCTGGACTTAAGCACCTTTTCTTTCAAGGCCCTGCGTTGTTCAGTGAGTGCTGGGGAGCCTCTCAATCCAGAGGTCATTCAGCAGTGGAAAAAGCATACCGGCACCGAAATACGGGATTTCTACGGCCAAACCGAATCCACGGCCATGATCGGCAATCCGCCCTGGATGGAAGGGAAGATGCGTTTTGGCTCCTTCGGCTATCCGTCTCCCATGTATGACATCACCCTGGCCGACGATGAAGGAAATGAGATCACTGACGTGGACGAGGTCGGCCATATCGTGGTCCGTCTGGACCGCTGGCGGGCCATCGGTCTGTTCACTGAGTATATCGGCAGTCCGGAGAAAATGCGCGACGTATTTGTGAATAACTTCTACTACACCGGGGACCGGGCCTGTTTTGACCGGGATGGGTACTGGTGGTTCGTGGGCAGGGCTGATGATGTCATCAAGTCCTCGGATTTCCGGGTCGGCCCGTTTGAAGTGGAAAGCGCCCTGGTCGAGCACCCGGCGGTGGCTGAAGCGGCTGTTGTGGGCACTCCGGATCCCAAACGCTATCAACTGGTCAAGGCCTACGTCATTTTATCCAAGGATTATGAGCCGTCCAAAGAACTGGCCCTGGAGCTTTTCCAGCATACCATCAACATCCTGGCCAAGTTCAAAATACCCAGAATCATTGAGTTCGTGCCTGAAGTGCCCAAGACCATCAGCGGCAAGATCCGGCGCATCGAACTGCGGGAGCATGAAGTTAAAAAGAAGGAGGAAGGGGAAAAACGAAGTGAATTTGAGTATTTCTACCAGGATTTTCCAGAGTTGAGTTCCAAGAAATAAGGACCGCAAACCACCATCTCTTGGGACCGCAAGAGCAGTCAGGATATGCTCCCATGCACAGAGCATGGGAGCGATACGATGAAGGGCAAAAGGCCGGCAGCTGCTTCATATCGATCAGGTGAGAAGGCGAGTCGCGTGGAATATCCCATTCGTTTACCTGTGCGCTGTAACCAAAGGGGGAGTCAATGAAGGACAAGCTGTACAAGAAAGAGATTCTGGTTACCATTGTGTTTTCTCTAATCCTACTGGGGTTTGGCCATTTTGCCCAACTCTTCAAGATCTTCCCTGCACTCCAGGGCGGAAACATGTGGGGATTTCCAGTCCACTATATTTTGCCCATCCTCATGGGGTGGTTCGGACTGCTGGTTTTGACCATCATCATGGCTGTGGTCCTTAATAAGTTTGATGATGACATGGATGCGTATACGCAGTCCGTAGATCAGAGCCAAAAATCTTCAGACAGCTGATCAACCCCAAGAGAGGTAAAATATGGAATCGCAATCCCTGGAATTTGTTCTTCCCAACATCTGGCTCGGCGTGGGCATGATCGTTTTGCTGTTCGCCATCTTTTACTATGTGGGCTGGGTCGCGGCCAAGAAGACGACCAGTGAGGAAGACCTGTATGCAGCCGGTTTTTCCATCGGTCCGGTGACCAACGGTCTGGGCATGGGGGCCACCTGGGCCAGTCTGGCCACATTCATGGGGGTCATCGCCCTGATCTATAAGCTCCAGGCCCCATTTGTCTATCTCTGGATCCAGTGGGCTCTTTCAATCCCGCTTTTAACCCTGCTGTACGGAACCTGCCTGCGGCGGATGAAGGCCTTTACCCCGGCCTCGTTCATCAAGGTCCGCTACGGAAACGGGCCGGCCATGGTCATCATCGCCTGGATGTGCCTGTCCATGATCATGTATGCCCTGGGCCAGATGGTCGGGCTGGGGCTGGCCTTTGAGGTCTTATTCGGGATGCCCTACAATTATGCATTGATCATTGTGGGCATTGCCACGGTGGGCTTTATTACTATAGGCGGAATGTATGGTGCGTCCTACAACGCCGCATTTCAGATGATTGTCATGACCATCGCCATTGTCGTGCCCATGGGAGCGATCATGAAAGCCATGGGCTCTTCGGGGTGGTGGTTTCCGCCCCTGGCCTACGGAGATATGGTTCCGGGCATGCTGGAGCAGATCCCGACCTTCTTTGATATGAAGTATGATTACCGCTGGTATTTTGCTTTGATTCCAGCCTTTACCCTGGGCCCGATTGCACTGCCTCACCTGGCCATGCGGGTGTTCACCTCCTCGAGCGTGAAGAGTGCCCGCTGGTCCGTGGTCTGGTTTGTTCTCTTTCTGGGCCTTTTATTCTCCGGCACCTACACGGCTGGGTTTGCCGGCAACTTCTTCACCGCCACCACCGGCCATGAGATCGCCAAGCCGGACCAGACTATCCTGATATTAAACGTGTTTTACAATCCAGCCATAGTAGCTGCCTTTGTCCTGGGCGGAGCAGTAGCCGCCGGACTGTCCACCATAGGAGGCAACCTGATGGCCATTGCCGGTCTTGTGGGCAGCGATCTGCTGGGCATCCTGGCTCCCAAAATGGAATCCAGGAAAAAGCTGCGGTTAGGATACATAGCTTTGGGCTTCGGCGGACTGATCACCGTGCTTTTGGCATTTAACCCCCCGCCATTCTTGGTGACCAGCATCTTGTGGGCCTTCGGGCTCCTGGCCACGACCACCACTCCGGGTATCCTGCTGGGAGTGTGGTGGAAGCAGGCCAACAACCTGGCCCTGCTCATTACCTCCAGTATCTGTGGTCTGCTGTACATCGTTATCTCTCCTCATGTCGTATCCGGAATCGTGGTCGGAGAAGGACTGGCGGCTGCTTTGGGCATGTCCGGGGCCATGATCACCGTGCCTCTGTCCTTTGCCTCGTTCATCATCTTGTCCATGCTGTTTAACAAGATGGGAATTCAGGCTCCCACCCTGGAAGATAAGAAAATGATCGACCGCATACATGGCTGGGGCAGCGATTATGAAGAGCGGCGCTATAATGGCACCGGCTGGACCTGGATTGTAGTCGCCATATGTGTGTTCGTCTTCATATGGGGGCTGCAGCCCTGGTAAGGCTGGCTATTTGATGCCAGTCGCGCTAAATTATAAAGGCAGAAGGGAGATCTCCCTTCTGCCTTTTTCCATCCCAAAAAGCATAAGGATCAGGCAATGACTTTACGAGAGCAACCGGAAGCTGGGAGGTCTGCAGTGAGGTATGCAGCGGCCATGCAGGGTGTGCTGACGGGACAGGAGGTTGTGTACGAAGAGATGTTCCGGGAACAGAAATCGGTCAGCTACTGCTTTGTGAATGTCTTTCTCTTCGGCCTTTTCCACGCTGTATTCGTCCTTTTGTTGGCTGGGTATATTGGGGGTGGACCTGAGGAGGGCCGGCCCGGGCTTTCTGTTCAGACTCAGGCGGCTGTCCTGGCCAGCGGCATCATGGTCGCCTTTTTCATGCATGCCGGGGCAGCCCTTTTTTTCTGGGTTTTTGCCCGCGCTCTGGGGGGGCGTCCGGCCTTTTTGCCCCTCTATCTGAATCTGGGGGTCGGATTCATTGCCCTCTGGCCTCTGGCCCCTGTGCTGGCGGCATTTCAGGCCGGAATCGGGGGGGTGATTTTGCTTGTCATCCTGGGGATGCTTGCTCTCTTTGCTACTGCGGTTGTCTTTGCCGGTCTCAAGAGCGCCTCAGGGTTATCTACACTGCGCATGAGCGCGGCCATGGTTCTCACAGTGGCCTACGTGGTCTGCTTTCTCTATCTCTGGGTGTAAATCATGAAGCTCTTTCACGCCGATCCAGTGCAAATATTAAGTGATGCTATTCAAGTCCTGGAGAAACACGACAGACAGGACAAGGCCTTTGACGCCCTGACCCGTCATTTGGCCCGGCTTTGCCGGGCCAAGGGGGCAACGCTTCGAGCTGCTGATCAGTCCGGTCAGGAGCTGGAACTCATGGCCTCCTGGGGACTGAGTCCTGAGTATCTGAACAAAGGACCGGTCTCGGCAGATCCGTATTTCTCAGAAATCAATGAGCAAGGAGTGTTTCTGGTCCGGGATATTTTTGCTGAGCGCAAGGTCCAGTACCCTCAAGAGGCAGATAAGGAGGGTATCAAAGCGATCCTGGGTCTGCCGCTGCCTGTTGGCGGTTCAATGAACATGGTCCTGCGATTGTATTTTGCCCACGATCCTGATCCGGACCAGGAGGACATGAGTCTTCTGGACTGTCTGGCCAGGCAGGCCGCCTGCTGCCTCAAGGGGAGCATCTTGCATACCCGCTATGTGCAGACTTTTCAGCAGGTGAGCACAGCAATCCATTCCGGAGAAAACGTTGAGCAGATCATTACCACCATTGTGAGCACTATTCAGGAGGTCATGCAGGCCAGAGGCTGCATCTACTGGATTTTGAACACAGAAAAGAGACAGGTGCACATGAAGGTGGCCAGCGGATTTCTGATCCAGAGCCTGTCTCAGGTGGAGTATGATATTCTGGAAGATGTCTTTGAGATTAAGCAGGATAGGGAAGTCTATTTTCAGGACGTGCGGGACGATCCCAGGATACCCAGCTACAACCGGCTGGGGAAATTGCTCGTGGTGTCCATGCTGGGCATCCCTTTTCCTATTGTGGACGGGTATATAGGCGTTTTGGCAGTATATTTCAGCTCCGAGCGCCATCTGGTGCAAAGCGAGATCGATTTTGTCCGCTCCCTTGGGGAACAGGGGGCCCTGGCCCTGCAGAAAATGCTTCGATTTGACCAGCAGATGGTCAATTCTTTTAAGTCCACAATCGAAGGCCTCGTCCTGGCCCTGGAGGCCAAGGATGTCTGCACCCACGGGCATTCTTTGAACGTGGCCCGTTTGAGCTGGGCAGTGGCCAGGGAGATCGGATTCTCTGAAGACGAAGCAGACACAGTCTATCATGCCGGACTCTTGCACGATATCGGCAAGATCGCCATGCACAATGATATCTTGGATAACCTGGGCAATCTTTCGTTGAAGGAATTTGAGCAGATCAAGAAGCACCCGGTCATTGGGGCCAGGATTTTAAAACCCCTTTCCTTTTTGGACCAGGTGGCCAAGCTCATTTTGCACCACCATGAGCGCTTTGACGGCTCAGGCTATCCCCAGGGTCTGGCAGGAGAAGATATCCCCCTGGGATCCAGAATTATTGCTGTGTGCGATTGCTTTGACGCCATGGTCTCAGACCGGCCCAACTCAGAGAGGATGAGTGTTTCACAGGCCATGGGGCAATTACATGCCCGGGCCGGGTCATTTTTTGACCCCCAGATTGTGCGCGCATTTGCTGAGGTCATTGCCAGAGAACCGGAACAGGTTATCCCTTTCAAGGTATCCAAAGATTATTTTCAAAAATATAAGCAAGAGCTCAAAGAGCCCAAAAAAAAACCGAATACCCTGGCGGATTGGATCCTGAAGGGCAGCCTCGGGTTTTGATCCAAACTTTAAAAGAGGCCGAATGCTACATCAGACCACTTCCTTGCTCTGATTCATGGGCTGAGAGGTCCAAAGAGAAAGAAGTCGCGACGCAGGAGACCTTGAATTGTTTTGATGCTCTTAAAGGCCTGCTTCAAGGTCTGGCGGTCAATGTGGGTGAGCTCCTTGGGACTTAACAAATTGTCCGGTTCCTGTGCACTGTCAACAGCCATCCGGGCCTGATGGTCAAGTCTGATAATCAGCAGCCTTTCATAGGCCTCGATAAGATCTCTGATCACCTCCTGCTCAAAGGTGCCGCTCTCCAGCAGGGCCTTGAGCCTGCTCAAGGTGTTGGCTTCCACCATCTGCAGCTTGAGGGCATAAATCCGGGCAAAATCAACGACCAGCCGCATAGGGCTCTTCAGGTCGAGAATGTTTTTGCGCTGGTTTTTGTTGTGCAGCACGAATTGACCAAAGAAGTCCAGGGGCGGCCGGAAGGAGGTGGTGTTGATGGCCATACTGCGCAAGAACCCCGGCCACTGGTTTAAGCTTTGAAACAGAAAAGAGCGCAGTTCATCGACCAGCTGGCGTTCGCCGTATCCCAGCTTGAGATCAAAAAAGATATTGGCTTTGAGTAAAGTATCGGGATCATCTGTCTCGATCCAGTTCTGAAAATAGCCCTTCCACACCCGCAGCGGCTGACACCACTTCGGGTTTTTGGCCATGATATTGAATTCACAAAAGCTTTGGCCGGCATCATTGAGCCAGTCACAGACTTTGGTCCCTAAGTGAAGAAAATAGTCCTGGACCTCTGATTTCTGATCCAAATTCTCATCCGCATAGATGATTGCGTTGTCCTGATCAGTCTTCAGGGTTTGTTCCCTGCGGCCTTCACTGCCAAAGAGCACAAAGGCGAAGGGCACAGGGGGCGGTCCCAGCTCATGCAGGGCAAATTCCACCAATCTGTCTAATGTTGCATCGGACATGGATGTTATCAGTCCGGTCAAATGCCGGGCCTTTGCTCCACTGTCTATGAGGGATTTGATGAGATAAGGCTTTTTGGAGTGGATGCTTTTGAGCTGCTGCACATCCTGGGCGGTTTGGATCTGATGCATGATATAGATAGGAGAAAGACCTTGAGCCAGGAAGATTTCCTGCTCGCTGATAAGTCCGCAGATGCCGGTCTCGTTTTCAACCGCCACCTGCTTAATACGCTTATCCATCATGATCAGGACCGCTTCATAGATCAGGGTCTGGTCCTGGATCGAAATAAGGGGGGAACTCATAATCTCCTGCACCGCAGACCAGGGGGAGATGCCCTGGATGATGACTTTGTCCCGCAAATCGTGGTCAGTGACAATGCCCAGAGGCCTGTTGTTGCTGTCGATGACCATGACCGCATCCTGATCAGATTTTGTTATCTTGCGGGCGGCATCCCGGATGCTGGTTTCCGGGCCGCATATGCAGAAATTTGCGGACAGGATACTCCCCACCGGCTTGCTCAGGAAAAAAGGTCCGCTTATCTCCTCCGGGCTCTTGGATCTCTTGCTTAAGTAATCAATGTATGGTCTGTGCAGGACTTTACGGCTGTACTGACCGGCAAAGAATCCGGAAAAGTCCTTATGTCTGGAGCACAGATCAAGGAAGAGGTCCTTTTCCAGGTGCAAAAGGACCACATCATCCAGACTGCGGACTGTGCCGATAGACAGTCCGTTGTTGAAAAGCAGAGACAGGGCCCCGTATATATCTCTCTCCCCAATGTGGTATGAATTGACCACTTGTCCTTCTTCGCTCAGCACATACTCGAGACTGCCCTGATGAACCAGAATGACATGGGTTATGATGGTCGTATCCTGTACAAAAAGAGTCATTTTGCGGTGGTAGTGGGCAGGGCTTAGATGCAGGGCCGTTTTTTCCAGCTCATCTTGTGGCAGCAG
>JBKHIL010000182.1:0-4441 GCA_046538645.1 Desulfovermiculus sp. | reverse complement strand
AAATGTCGTAATAGAGCATAAACTCGTAAGGGTGGGGGCGCAGACGGACTGGATCCACTTCGCTTGAGCGTTTGTACTCGATCCAGGCCGTGATCACGTCTTCGGTAAATACCTCTCCCTGACACAAGAAGTCGTGGTCCTCTTCCAGAGCAATCAATGCCTCATCTAAAGAGCTGGGAGTGGACGGCACATTTTTGAGCTCTTCCGGGCTCAATGCATAAATGTCCTTGTCCAGAGCCTCTCCAGGGTCAATGCGTTTTTCAATTCCGTCAATGGCAGCCATGAGCATGGCGCTAAAGGCCATATATCCATTGCAGGACGGATCCGGGAAACGGATTTCAATGCGCTTGGCCTTGGGCGAGGCTGAATACATAGGAATACGCAGAGCCGCACTCCGGTTGCGGCTGGAATAGGCCAAATTGACTGGAGCCTCGTAGCCCGGAACAAGCCGCTTGTAGGAATTCGTCGTTGGATTGGTCAGGGCACACAAGGCCCGGGCATGCCGTAATACCCCACCAACAGCGTGCATGGCCATATCACTTAAGCCGGCATATTTATCACCGGCAAACAGCGGTTGGCCATCTTTCCAGATGGACAAATGGGTATGCATGCCTGAGCCATTATCCCCGAACAAGGGCTTGGGCATAAAAGTCACGGTTTTTTTATGGGCCCGGGCGATATTCTTGATAATATACTTAAACCACATTAAGTGATCACCCATGGCCACCAGAGGAGCAAAACGCATATCGATTTCCGCCTGTCCGGCCGTTGCTACCTCATGGTGCTGGCACTCCACCCTGATTCCTACATCCTGCATAGCCAGGACCATTTCATTGCGTATGTCGTTTAAGGAGTCTGTGGGTGGAACCGGAAAGTAGCCCTCTTTATGCCGCGGCTTATAGCCCAGGTTTGGACCTTCATCCCGTCCGGTATTCCAGATGCCTTCAGCGGAATCTATAGAGTAAAATCCGAAATTTGAAGCCGAATCATATCGAATATCGTCAAAGATGAAAAACTCAGCTTCCGGTCCGATAAATGCCGTATCCCCAATACCGGTAAATTTCAAATAATCTTCGGCTTTCTGGGCAATATATCTGGGATCGCGGGAGTACTTTTCCCTGGTCACCGGGTCTACGATGTTTCCAATCAGGGTCAGGGTAGGCACCTTGGTAAAAGGATCCATCATGGCTGTAGATGGGTCGGGGACGACCAGCATATCGCTGGCGTTGATGGGCAACCACCCCCGGATGCTGGAACCGTCGAAACCGAAACCGTCCTCAAATGAGCTCTCGTCGAACTCGCTCATGGGAATGGAAAAATGCTGCCAAATTCCGGGAAAATCCAAAAACCTGAAATCGACCATTTTGGCCCCTTGCTCTTTGGCGTAGCTGACTGCCTCATTCGGGGTCATGGGAATCCTCCTTTACTCTGAATCAATGATGTGTAGAGTGATTCAAGCAAGAAGAATGCCAGATTTTTTAGAAGCGAGAAAAATACAGGCCTGATATCATATTCACTCCCTGTAACTTCCGCAATGTAAGGCTAAAAAACAGCCTGAACCCTCCGGACTCGGATTCTATTTCAGCGCTCGGCTTGATACACTTTTGTTCTTTCACAAAACCTTATGAACATCCTTGCCTTTCTCCGCCCCCCAAATACGACCCGAACAAATGATAACAATTTACATTTCAATATGTTATATTAAAAGAACAATTTTGTAGCTTTTTTTCATGCAACCTGGGTCTATCCTCTGGCGTCACACTCTCTGCCCTGGATTTTTATCTTGGCCAGGATGGTGGACAAAACTGTGCCCCGCATCATACGAGCTCATCTGAAGCGCGGACAGAATCTGCTCTTGTATTTTCCTGTGCTTCTCCGAATCCTTGACCTTGTCTCCAGTCGGATCATAAACATAAAAGACATCCACCACCTGGGCCCCAGGGGTAGTAATCTTGGCTACCTGAATGGAGAGATCAAAACAGTGCAGGGCCTTGGATATAGTATGCAGCACTCCCGGCCTTTCCCAGGTGTAGACCTCAATCACTGTATAAAAGTCAGATGCCTGCTCATTGATTACCACCCGATCTTCGCCGCTGATAAACGGTAAACGACCAAAGGGGCGGGCCGGTTTTTTCTCCGCCATATAGGCGTCAAGGCTCTTTTGCCCGCCGATGACCATCTCCAGATCCTTGTGCACCCGGCTCCAGACCTCTTCCGGGTGGAGGGGGTCTGGAATCTGATCCACAATAAGAACATCAACCGCCACTCCGTAGGAGCGGGTATAAATGTCGGCGGAGACAATATTTACTCCATTGGCCCACAGAACGCCGGTGAGATAATCAAACAGGTGCATCACATCCGGGGTGACCAGGGTCAGCTCCCACATGTTCTGGGACAGGGCTTTGACCCGGGAGGCAACCGTTGTTTCAGCCAGCTCCTGCTCCAGAAAAAAATGTTTGACCACCGCCTCCGCTGACTGGGTCAGCAGGTAGCGCAGGGAGAGCTTTTCCAGCCAGGCCATTACCTCGGAGTGGGCCGGATCATTCTGCAGCAGACTGGAGACATTGTCCCGCACGGCCTTCACCCGGCTGGAAACATCCTCCCCCTGCCAATCGGCCTGTTCCAGAAGGTGTTTGACCTTTAAAGCCAGCTCTTTTATCAGGGCCCGTCTCCAGATGGTGTACACTTGTGGACCGGTGGCCTTGGAATCAGCAACAGTGAGCAGATACAATGCAACCAGTCGTTGCATGCTCCCAATGTTTAAAGCACATTCCTCCACAGGCTTCTCTTCAGCCAGATCCCGTTTCAAGGCGGTCTCAGCTATGAGCAGATGCTGATCGACTAAAAAGACCAGGAAAAAAAGCTCGTTTTCGGATAGCCCCAGACGAGTTCCCATATCCACGGCCATTCGAGCTCCTCGCTGGGCATGCCCGTGACCCTGCCCCTTGCCCACATCGTGAATCAATGCAGCCAAAAACAGGACTCGACGATCGGGGAGCACCTCTTCCAGCCACTGGGAGCTGAACTCACTGGGCAGAGCATCCGGGTCTTCCCCAGACAGGATTGCATGGAGCTCTTTCACACTACGCAAGAGATGCTCGTCCACTGTATACAGATGATAGGCATCGTGCTGCACCCGGTAGCGCAATGGGGCGAGTTCAGGCAGAAATGTTTCCAGAAAACCGGTTTCCAGCATCACTTTCAATATTGAAAAGGCCATGGCCGGAGAAAGAAGAATATCGAAAAACTGGCTCACGATCAGTGGATCCTTTCGCCAATTCGCACTAAACAAATCCAGATTGTTTCGAACAACTTGCCCTGTTTCATGATGAAAATGGGCTTCATTTCTGGCCGCCTCCCAAAAGAGATGCATGAGAAGGCCTGGATTTGCAGCCACTAATTGCGAATCATAAAAGCGGATATGCCTTCCATCCAGGACAAAAGGACCGGGTAAGACCTTTTGCCTTCGGGCTCGCTGGCGGGAAGGGAGAAGGTCCATGTTCAGCTTTTCAAGCAAGAAATCGGTCACCCGGCGCACCCTGGCTGTCTGCCGGTAATAGGAGCGCATAAATCCTTCTACCGCCAGTCCTCCGGCCGGGTTGTCCTCAAACCCCATTCTGGTGGCCAGCCCTTGTTGGTATTGCATAACCAATTGATCCTGCCGTCTGGGGCTCATCAGATGCAACTGCAGCCTGACTCTCCACAAAAAATCCTGGGCCTGTTCCAGCCAGCCATATTCGGTCAGGTCAATATATCCGGCATCCCACAAGTGACGGGGATCTGGATTTTTTTCAAACACAGATCCACACCAGCGCAAAGTGTGCAGATCCCTGAGTCCGCCGAGCCCTTCTTTAATGTTCGGCTCGAGAAGATAAATACTTTTGGACAGCTGCTCCCCGCGTTTTTCCCTGGCCGCATTGAGCATGTCCAGAAAAGCTTTGCGCTGGCGGTTGCTGTGGACATGAAGCACATCTTTCCGCCACCGGGCATAAAGCTCTTTGGACCCATGAATAAAGCAGGTTTCCAGACAGGTGGTCCGGGCAGCAAAATCCTCTTTGATCAATTGTTTCAGCCCGGTAAATGAGGAAACTGTGTGTCCGAGTTCAAAGCCTCCATCCCACATGGCCTGGACAAAGTTCTGGATGAGATTGTGCAGGCAAAACGGTAAGCGTTTGGAATAAACAAAGACCAGGTCCACATCAGAGACAAAGCTCACTTCCCCCCGGCCCAATCCCCCCACTGCCGCTATAAACCAATCCTCTCTTGACGAGAGGTTTATGGCTTCGAAATGACGCTGCATGCTCTGGACACATTCCTGGGCATAGGCTCTGGCTCCGGAAATACCCAGGACATCCTGAGAGCAGGCCTCAGAGAATCGGATCCGCTTATCCTGCAAATCTTGTATAAGAGGGGTAAACACGTGACTTCATTCCTTACTAGA
>JBKHIL010000181.1:0-4448 GCA_046538645.1 Desulfovermiculus sp. | reverse complement strand
ATGACAGCCCTGGTCGGGTTGTTCGCGCTTATGCCGGCATATGCCCCGGCTGGACCGGCAGAGCAATACGCCCACACCCATGTCAAGTTAAGGATCCTCTTTAATAACCTGGCTCATAATCCGGATTTTCGGTTGGGATGGGGATTTTCCTGTCTCATCCAGGGCCTGGAGCAGAACATTCTCTTTGATACCGGCTCAAATGGTCAGAGCTTGCAATACAACCTCAGCCTCGTGGACCTGCGGCCGGAGGATATCCATGTTGTGGTTTTATCCCATGCCCATTTCGATCATACCGGGGGATTAAGCTCTCTCTTGCAAGTGAATCCTGAAATGACGATCTACGCCCCTTTGAACCTGGCTGTCAGACTGCAATCACAGTATGCCCACCCCACCAGGGTGGTGGCTGTCTCAGAACCCGGCCGGCTTTTTCCGCAGGTCTATTCTACAGGCAGCATGGGAAACTGGATGCAAGAGCAGGCCCTGATCATTGACCTGCCAGCCGGCCTGGTCATTCTGACCGGTTGCGCTCATCCGGGCATAACCGATATTGTACGCAAAGCCAAAGACATTTTGCCCCGGGATGTCCACTTTCTGCTGGGCGGCTTTCACCTTATGAACCATACTCAAGATCAGATAGAGGACATTGCCCGCCAGCTCGAGGTCTTGGGGGTGAGATATATTTCCCCCAGTCACTGTACAGGAGATGCGGCTGTGCAATATTTCCGCCAGATATGGGGCGAGCGCTTCATCGATGGCGGATGCGGGGCCGGGATAGCGGTCAATGAGCAGGTCACAGCCTATGAGTAAGGAGCACAACGGGGACGAGCGCTGAAACGGCATACTTTATAAGGAGAAAAAACATGCACCAGACGCAATCAATGGACTATTTTCGGACCCTGTATGAGGTGGTCAAGGCTGTTAACTCCAGCCTGAACCCCAGGACAGTACTCCGTCAGGTGGCGGAAAAGGTCAGCTGGGCCATGGATGTCAAGGCCTGCAGCATACGGCTGTTAAGCGATGATCGCAAATACCTTCTGGCTGGAGCCACCTACGGCTTAAGCCAGCAATACCTGCGCAAAGGCAAGGTGGAGGTGGACAAAAGCAAGCTGGACCAGGAAGTGCTCCACGGACACAACGTGTATGTGTGCAATGCCTGCACTGACCAGCGGTTTCAGTACCCGGATGCTGCCCGGGCCGAAGGCATCGCCTCGGTCATGGCCGTTCCCCTCAACCTGCAGGGTCAGGAAGTTATCGGCGTACTTCGGGTGTATTCCAGCACTGAACGGGAGTTCAGCCAGCAGGAGCAAGAGTTTTTAAACGCTATGGCAGATTTGTGTGCCCTGGCTATTCACAACTCCCTGGCCTACGATAAAATCAGATACGAACACGAGCTCTTGAATCGGTATACCTACCAGCTTTTTGAAGATTAATTCCATAAATGGGGAGTAAATTTATATGACCAAATTGAAAATCGGAATCAACGGCTTCGGCCGTATCGGACGGCAAGTGCTCAAGGCCTTGCGCACCATGTATCCGCAATCATTGCAAGTTGTTGCAGTCAATGACCTTTTTGATGCGGCCAAAAACGCCAACCTGCTCAAGCACGACTCCACCTACGGCCGTTTTCCCGAACCTGTAAGCGTAGATGGCAACGTCATCAACATCGGGGACTGGGAGATTTATAATTTCGCCTATACCGATCCCCATCGCATACCGTGGGCCGATATGGGAGTAGATGTGGTAATTGAATCCACAGGCATATTCCGCACCGGTCCGCAGGCCAGAGCCCATCTGGAGGCCGGGGCCAAAAAGGTGATCATCACCGCTCCGGCCAAGGACATCGATCGGACCATAGTCCTGGGGGTCAATGACCAGGAATATGACCCGGACAAGGATGAAATCATCTCCAACGCCTCCTGCACTACCAACTGCCTGGCTCCAGTGGCCTGGGTAGTTCACCGGGCCTTCGGCATTCAGATCGGGTCCATGTGCACGGTGCATGCCTACACCAATGACCAGCGTATCCTGGACCTGCCCCATAAGGACCCCAGGCGGGCCCGGGCCGCAGGACAGAATATCATCCCCACCACCACCGGAGCAGCCAAGCTCGTGGGCCAGGTCATCCCGGATCTGGCCGGAAAAATCGACGGCTACGCCATGCGGGTGCCTGTGCCCACGGTCTCGGTGGTTGATTTTACCGCTTACGTAGAGAAGTCTACCAGTACCGAGGAGTTGAATTCGACCTTGAAGCAGGCTGCAGAGTCTGAGCTGGAGGGTATTTTGGCCTACAGTCAGGAACCTCTGGTCTCTTCTGACTATATCATGGATCCTCATTCCTCGATCGTAGATCCGGAATTCAACTCAGTCCGGGAAGGCAAGTGGGTCAAGGTCATGGCCTGGTATGACAATGAGTGGGGTTACTCCTGCCGGGTGGCTGACCTGGCGGAAATGATCCGCAAAGCAGGGAATTTGAGATAACACGTAAGTACTTATGTGCTGTTATCTGTTATCTTGCCCTCCCGGGTGAAGATATAGAGGACAAAGATCGCGGTCATGCATGCAGCGCAAAGGACAAAGGACAGGCGAAAGGCGTTCAGGCTCAAGGCCTCTTGGTCATAGACCTTGTGCATCAAAACCCCCAGACCATGAACGAAAGAGGCGGCTCCGAACATGGTGAACAGATTGATCCCGGTCATGGCTGTTCCGGCCAGATGAACGGGCATACGCTCCTTGATATGGGTATACATGATGCCCCCTGTGCTCCCGGCCACCCCGAAGGAGGCAAACAGGAGCACAAAAGTGAACAGGGAGGTCTGCCTGGATTGCAGGCTCAAGGCCAAAAGGATGATGCCCATGCCCAGAAGACCGGCCAATATGACCCCTTTTCTGCGCTGAATGCGGTCTGAAAATGCCCCGCACACAGGTCCGGCGATGATAAATGCCAGGTTCAGGGCCAGGATAATGTTTCCGGCCTGCATCGGAGACAGGCCCACACCATGCATGAGGTAGGGCCCGGCCCACAAGGTTTGAACGGCGGCAAATATCCCGTAGCGGAAAAAAGTGCCCAGGGAAATCAGCCAGTACTCGCGGGTTCGAAACAAAAGGCGCAGGCCATGGAAGAGTTCAGACCTGTCTGGTCCGGGATGGACGTCTTGACTGCCGGGAGGCCGGTCCCGAACGTATAGAAAAAAAACCCCGGTCAAAAGAGCGTGAAATGCAGCGATCAAAGTGAAAGCCCATCTCCAGCCCACCCATTGGACCAGGGCGACCAGAGGTGAGGAAGCTACGATACTCCCGGCTGCACCGATGGAAAAGATAATCGTGGTCAAAGAGGCGAACTGGGCTGGGCCGAACCACAGGGTAAGCAGCTTGAATGGTCCCATCAGATTGCAGGCCATGCCTAAGCCGAGAAGTATCCTGGCGGTCAGGGCCATGCCCAGGGACCCGGCCCAGGCAAAGCACAAGGCTCCGCCCACTCCGAGCAGGGACAATACGCTCATAGTCAACCGCGGGCCAAAGCGGTCCAAGGTCAGGCCTAAAGGAATCTGGGCCAGGGCAAAGACGTAAAAAAAGGCTGAGGACAACAGGCTCAAGTCCGAGGCGTTCAAATTCAGGTCCCGAAGCAGGTCGGAACTGATCACGGCCATGGATGCCCGATAGAACTGGGAGAGGAGGAAAAAGACCGAAGTCAGGACAAAGACAGCCCAGCGATTGGTCAGATGAAGACTCATATTGCCTGCAGCTTGCCCTCAAGGTATTCCTGGACAGCCTGCTGGACTGGCTGAGCCTTGGAGACATGGACCGGCATCTTTTTGCCTTTGAGGTAGGACACGGCTTTGGGACCAATCTGGCTGGTGATTATCGCCTCAGCCCCGGTTTTAACCACATCCTGGGCAGTTCGGGTCCCGGCCCCGCGGCCGGCCATCATATTGCCCTCATTGGACAGAAGGGAAACCTCCTTGGTCTTTGTATCATAAAGGATGAAATACCTGCACCGGCCGAACCCGCTGAGTTCAGAGTCCAATGTTTCGCCTTGACTGCTAAGTGCCAGCTTCATACATGTGCTCCTTTATGGTCAAAACCGGATGGTCCACACGGGCCGTTGTTACCTACATTCTGATCCAGATCCCGGGCATGCTCCTGGTTGGCTTGGCCCTTATGGTCATCCACGCTCAATTTCAATTTCCTGTTTGGGCCGGATGGCTCATTTTTTTCATCTGGGTGGTCAAGGATACTATCCTTTTTTTCTTTCTCTGGCCAGCCTATGACAATCAAAGCCGGGATGTCTACAGCCTGGCAGGCCACAGGGCGGTGGCCATAACAGATGTGAACCCCAAAGGCCGGGTGCGTTTGCACGGCCAGACCTGGCCGGCCAGGTCTGAAGGGGGATCCCCGGCCATTCCGGCTGGAACGCCAGTTGAAGTCGTCGGCCGGGAGGGAATTGTCCT
>JBKHIL010000180.1:0-4449 GCA_046538645.1 Desulfovermiculus sp. | reverse complement strand
GCCGGATCAACCTGGATCTGGATCCCATGCAGATGCTGTGAATGCGGACTGGGGAATTGGGGGACTGGGCGGATTGGGCGGCCAAAGAGGGCGAATGACTATTCGCCAATAATAAACAGAACCAAAAAAGCTCTGCCTTTTGGGATTGACAGGCAATTATAACAATGATAATCATTCTCAATAAGGCACAGGAAAAGTTCTATTCCAAGCATTTAACCAAGGAGAAAGATTATGAGCAAGACCCATGACAATCTGATGGAGGCCTTTGCCGGTGAATCCCAGGCCAACCGCAAGTATCTGGCCTTTGCCCAGCAGGCGGACAAAGAGGGTCACCCCCAGGTGGCCCGGCTTTTCCGGGCTGCGGCTGAGGCTGAGACAGTGCACGCCCATGCTCATTTGCGAACAGCAGGAGGGATCAATTCCACAATGGATAATTTAAAAGAAGCCATTGCCGGGGAGACCCACGAGTTCAAGAGCATGTATCCGGAGATGATCGAGAAAGCCAAAGAAGAAGGGAACAAGGCTGCAGAGCGCAGCTTCACCTATGCCAATGAGGTGGAAAAGGTGCACGCCGAACTGTACCAGAAGGCCCTGGACAATGTTGAGAGCCTGGAAGAGACAGACTACTTTGTGTGCTCAGTCTGCGGCTATACCTGTGAAAAAGAAGCCCCGGAAAAGTGTCCGGTCTGCGGAGCAAAAGCCAAGGCCTTTTTCCGGGTCAGTTAATATTTTAGAAACGCCGCCGGCGTTTCTAAAATATTAATTAATGAATCATAATTCCAGAGCTAAACCCCGGTTACGCCGGGGTTTAGCTCTGGAATTATTTTCCGGCCTTCTGCTTGGTATGGTTTAACGTCCCGCCGGCCAGAAGGACTTCCCGCAACCGGGGGGAGACGTCTAAAACCGTGGCTACCTGGACCGCGCGGTCTTTATTCACTACCTGGATATGTTCACCTGTTTGCAGGGCCTGGTGCAGATTGTCCAGCTCCAGATGCTCTCCCTGGGCCAGTTTTTCCCTGTCTTTGGGATCCTTGAGCTCCAGGGGCAGGATCCCGAAGTTGACCAGGTTGAACTTGTGAATGCGGGCAAAGGATTCAGCAATCACAGCCCGCACTCCGAGGTAGCGGGGGGCCAGTGCTGCGTGCTCCCGGCTGGAGCCTTGTCCGTAGTTTGCGCCGCCGACAATGAATCCCGTTGTCGCCTGTCTGGCCCGCTCCGGAAATGTCGTGTCTATCTTGCAGAAAATGAATTCAGAAATGGCCGGGATATTGGCCCGTTTGGCCAGGATATGCGCACCGGCCGGCAGGATGTCGTCAGTGGTCACATTGTCTCCCAGGGCCAGTAAGATCTCTCCGGACAGATTTTCCGGCATGGCTTCGAACAGAGGCAGGGGAGCGATGTTCGGGCCGCGGATGATCTCCACCTCTTCATTCTCTTCAGCCGGGGGAACAATGAGGCTGTCGTCCACAGCAAATGCCTGTGGCAGGTCAATGTGCACCGGATTGCCGAATGTGCGCGGGTCGCGCAGCCGTCCGGACAGGGCGGAGACGGCAGCGGTTTCCGGACTGACCAGATACAAAAATGCATCAGCCGTTCCGCTGCGGCCGGGAAAGTTGCGGTTGGAGGTGCGCAGGGAAACGCCTTTTGAGCGGGGAGCCTGGCCCACGCCGTTGCAGAAACCGCAGGCGGTTTCCACAATCCGGGCCCCGGCCCGGATCATGTCTTCCAGGGCCCCGCAGGAGGTGAGGTCCAAAAGGACCTGTCTGGAGCCCGGAGCGATGATCAGGCTCACGTTTTGGGGCACCTTTCCTTGTTTTAAGATCTCAGCAACCTTGAGCATATCCTGCAGGGAGGAATTGGTGCAGGAGCCAATGGCCACCTGATCCACTTCCAGATCCCGAACTTCTTCTACCGGGACAACGTTGTCCGGGGAGTGGGGTTTGGCCACCAGGGGGGCAATGGTGGAAAGGTCGATGACCATTTCCTCGTCGTATTCTGCATCCGGGTCGGCCTGGATTTCCTGCCAGTCTGCCTCCCGTTTCTGGGCCTGAAAGTAGCGGCGGGTCACCTGGTCGCTGGGAAAGACGGCAGTAAAGGCCCCGCACTCAATGCTCATATTGGCGATGGTGGCCCGCTCAGTGGCCGAAAGTCCAGCCAGCCCGTCCCCGGCGAATTCCAGAATGGTCCCCCGGCCTCCAGACACCGTCATCCGCCGCAAGAGCTCCAGGGCCACGTCTTTGGCCGCCGACCAGGCCGGCAGCCGGCCGGTCACAGTGACTTTGATAACCCGGGGCATGGGCAGATAAAACGGCCGCCCGGCCATGGCCACTGCAATATCCAGTCCCCCGGCCCCAATGGCCAGCATACCCACTCCACCCGCGGTTGTGGTGTGGCTGTCCGCTCCTAGCAAGGTCTGGCCCGGTATGGAGAATCGCTCCAGATTGACCTGGTGGCAGATCCCGTTTCCGGCCCTGGAAAAATAGAGGCCGAACTTGCGGCAGGCCGAGGCCAGAAAATGATGGTCGTCCATGTTTTCAAACCCGATCTGCAGGGTGTTGTGATCCACATAGGTCACTGAGCGGTTGGTCTTTACCCGGGGGATACCCAGGGCCTCGTATTGAAGCATGGCCATCTGGCCTGTGGCGTCGTGCATTAAGGTATTGTCTATCTGGATGCCGATTTCTGAACCCGGGGTCAATTCCCCGGCCACCAAGTGGCTCTGAAGGATCTTGTGCACAAGACTTGGCATTGTATTCTCCTTCAATTTTTTTGCCTGGCGGCAAAAAAATTGTTTTTTGTTGAAGATGTTTGTATGGCACCTTCGAGGTTGTAACCCAGCTCGTGGTCTTTTGGGTAGGGCTGTTTTCTCCGGGGGCCAGCCATCTTTGTAACCAGCTTCTTACTCGATCAAACTGGCGGCCTCGTACGAATAAAAAAATAACGAATAACAGGTCCGGCAGCGGCAGCCCTGAGACCTCATACAGCCAGCCGCGCGGCCACCGCCCGCCCGAACTCCGAGCAGGACAGGACTGTGGCTTCAGGCTGGTCCTGGGCCAGATCAAATGTCACGGTCCCGGCCGCAATGGTGTCCTCCAGAGCCCGGCGGATGGCCTGGGCCGCCTCGGACCAGCCCAGGTGGTCAAACATCATGGCCCCGGACAGGATCAGGGAGCCGGGGTTGACCTGGTCCTTTCCGGCCAGTCCCGGTGCTGTGCCGTGGGTGGCTTCAAATATGGCGGCCCGGTCCCCGATATTGGCCCCTGGGGCCATGCCCAGCCCGCCGACCTGGGCGGCCAGAGCATCGGACATGTAGTCCCCGTTCAAATTGGGCAGGGCCAGGACATCGTAGTCCTGGGGCCAGAGCAGGACATTCTGGAACATGGCATCGGCAATGCGGTCCTTGATCACCACCCGGCCGGTCCTGGTTTTCTCATCTGGACTCAAATCTGATTCAGCCACGGTCTGTTCAGGAAATTCTTCAGCAGCCAGTTCATACCCCCATTGCCGGAAACCGCCTTCAGTGAACTTCATGATGTTTCCTTTGTGGACCAGAGTCACGCTCTTGCGATTTTGATCCAGGGCCCACTGGATGGCCTTGCGCACCAGGCGTTTGCTGCCAAAAGGAGTCATGGGTTTAATCCCGATAGCCGCGTCCTGGCGCAATTTCACCCCGAAATTCTGGTACAGAAAATCGATGACCAGCCTGGCCTCCTGGCTGTTTGAGGCCCATTCCAGGCCGGCATAGACGTCTTCAGTGTTCTCCCGGAACACGACCATGTCCACTTGGCCGGGCTCCTTGACCGGGCTGGCCACCCCGGTCAGATGGCGGATGGGACGGATGCAGGCATAGAGATCCAGGCCGATGCGCAGGGCCACATTCACGCTGCGTATGCCTCCGCCGACCGGAGTGGCCAGGGGGCCCTTGATGCCCACCTTGTGGTCCACAAAGGCCTGCATTGTTTCCTGAGGCAGGTAATCTCCGCATTCCTGAAAGGCCCTTTCCCCGGCCTGCACTTCCACCCAGTCCACCTGGCGGTCTCCATTGTAGGCTGCGGCTACTGCAGCATCAAAAACAGCGACCGCGGCCGCCCACACCTCAGGTCCCACCCCGTCGCCCTGGATATACGGAACCACTCTCCGGTCCCGGGCTTCATTCTCTGTACTGTCCTGGCGGGGATTTTCAGTCTGCATCTGGGCCATGCTCGATTATCCTCCTGGCAAAAAGTGTTCGCAGGCTCATCCGGCCTGTATGTCTTGTGCTCGCGGCACGCAGTGTGCCACAAGAACTTATGATTGGTCCAGACAGGAATGAAGGACCCTTTGCTCCGGAATTGTTGACAATTATAGACGTCATCGCAAAAAGTCGCATTCCGTTCATTTGCGATTAAATCTGGAATTATAACTCTTTGTTTTAACTGACCTCTGACGTCTGATCTCTGACCTCTGGCG
>JBKHIL010000026.1:0-10861 GCA_046538645.1 Desulfovermiculus sp. | reverse complement strand
CAGGGTGCGAAGCTCTTGGGCTATATTCAACTCTTTTGCTTTTAGGCTGTGATCCGCGTATTCGGTACTGGAAAACTCCAAGACATCGTTGATTAACTGTAGGAGGACATTTCCCGATTGCTGGGCAGTCTGGACCAATTCTCTGCATTCCGAGGTTGGTTGTTCATTTTCCAGCAATTGCAGGCATCCGAGCATCCCGTGCAGGGGAGTGCGCAGCTCGTGGGACATATTGGCCAGAAACTGGCTTTTGACCAGATTGGCCTCTTCGGCCTTTGTCTTGGCCAGTTCCAGGTCCTCCCTGGCCCATTCCCGCTCCAGCCAAAATCTGAGGATGGGAGCCAGATAATTGCAAATACCCTCCAGCACCGCTTGGTCCGTGTTGTCGTATCCGTATTGCTTGTCGGCCAGGACAATCTGGCCGATGAGCCTCTTTTTGTACAGGATGGGCATGACAATGACTTCCTGCAGGGACATATGTCCGGAGGGAAGGTTGAAGGGACCGCTGGAGATCAGAGTCCGGCATTCCGACAGGCCTCGGCCCCAGAGTCCGGCCCAGATTTCCGGATGAAAAACAATCGCCTCGTGCCGACCATTCTTTTCCATGATCGAGCACTCGTTCCAGACACCGGTGGTTATGGCCGGGCAGACGAACTCTCCTTTCTGCCCGATGTAGCCGAAAATGCCGTACGGGCTGTGAAAAAAGTGCAGCAGAAGGTCCAGAACCCGCTCAAAAATGGCATTCCCCGATACGGTTAAAAATACCTGAGCGATGTTGTTTTTCAATTGCAGTTCGGTCATGGTGCGGTGCGTTGTGTCCACAGATTGTGAGTTCTGTCGTCTCTTTGGTGTGTTATGCATAAACGTCTCGGAGAGAATTCGTTACAGGCCATATTTTATTGCTGATTGCCCGGATCATGGCAGTAGCTTCCCGGTTCATAGGCGGTTATGTATGTGCGAACATCGTTCGCCGGCATGGGTTTGGCAAAGTAGAAGCCCTGTCCCAGGTCACAGCCCAGGTCCCGGAGCATTTGAAGATGAGGAAGGGTTTCAATCCCTTCTGCAATAAGGATGTGCTCCAGATTGTGTCCCATGGCCACAATGGCCTTGATCAGTTCGATATTCTGGGCATTATTGCCCATTCCCCAGACAAAGGAGCGGTCTATCTTGATGTAGTTGATGGGCAGACTTTGCAGATAGCTCAAGGAGGAGTAACCTGTTCCAAAGTCATCAATGGCCAGTTGTATTCCCATTTCCTTCATCTGATTCAAAATGGTGCTGGAAGTATGTACATCGGACATAATGACCGATTCGGTGATTTCCAGCTTCAGATTGTTGGGTGGAATCCGGGTCTGGTCAATTGCTTTGGAAATCGTGCCCAAGAGATCTTTTTGCTTGAACTGCTTGGCCGAGAGGTTGATGCTGATGAACATATCTAGGTCTGCAGATTTGTGCAGCCAATTTGCAAATTCCTGGCAGGCCATTTCCAGGACCCTGTTGCCAATGGGAATAATAAGATCGGTTTCTTCAGCCACAGGAATGAACTGATCGGGGGAGACCAGTCCCTGCTGGGGATGTATCCAGCGGACAAGGCCTTCAAAGCCAACCAGATTCAATCCGTGGAGTTCAATGATTGGTTGATAAAAGACGACAAACTCATCCCGTTTCAGGGCCTGGTGCAGATCACGCTCGATGTCCAGAAATCTGGTGGTTTGTTCATGCATTACCGGACTGAAGGCCTTGATGGAGTTCAATCCCTCCAGTTTGGCCCGGTGCATGGCCATTTCCGCGTTCCGGATCACGTCATCGGCCTGCATGTGTTGGGCTGAATCTTCAGGCATGGCGATCCCGATGCAGCAGGTGGTGTGTACTTCCTGCTCTCCCAGAACAAAGGTTTCATTCATCAAGTTCCTGAATTTTTCAGCCTGGATGATCACTTCGGAATAATCCTGGATATGTTCGATGAGAATAATGAACTCATCAGAACTGAAGCGGCAGACAGTCTCCTTACTGCTCACAGCCTTGCGCAGGCGTTGGGCCGCCTGTTTGAGAAGGTTGTCACCGGCCTGATGCCCCAAGCTCTCGTTGAGGAGACTGAAGCGGTCCAAATCTAGAAAGAGGAGGGCAAAGGATTTGGATCTCTGCTCATTGCCGGGCGCAATCAACCTGCTGACGATGGTCCGGAACAGTGAGCGGTTGGGCAGGCCGGTCAAGGTGTCATACAGGGCCTGACGCTCCAACTCTGCTTCGAAATGCTTCTGTTCGGTGATGTCTAAGAGGGAGACAACGATCCGCTTTGCGCCCGGGATTTGATCCACCGTGGACAAAACATGCTTTGTCTCTCCCTCTTTGTTGACGAACCGAAACTCGTATGAGTTCGGAGCGTGCTGCCCTTGAAGCCGCAGTCTCCTGTATTCGGCCACCCTGTCGCGATCCTGGGCATACACAAAATCCTTCCACAGCTTTACTCCTTCAATATCATCCCTGTCCAGGCCGGATAGAGAAGAAAAGGCAGAGTTGGCCAGGCCGATGCGGCCGTCCTCCTCCACGATGCAGGTGGCGTTCTGGGTGGTTTCGAAAATGGCTCGGTATAAGTTTTCCGACTCCTGCAAGGCCTGGGTGGTGTTTTTTCGAACCAGGATGCCGGCCAGGGCCCTGGCAATGGAGTTGAGAAAGTGGTTTTCTCCGGAGGTAAGAACATGGCCGGAGCGTAGACGGATAACCACCAGGCCCAGCATCTGCTCCCCGAAGTAAAACGGCACGCAGCAGGTATCCTGGGGACACTGGGAACACCGGTATCCGGTTTGGTCATCTGCAGGGCTGAGCAAAATCTGGTCCTGGAGATCTTCTTCTGGGAATGAGCAGGTATAGGACTGATCTGCAAACATGGAACAAACCGGTGTGGGCACCTGGTTCGGGTTCCGGTGGGCAGCGAGTTCAAAAGAGCCGGTTTGGGGCCGATACAAAAAGATCCAGCCGCATTGCGCGGCAGCCAGGCAGGAATTTCCCAGCACCGTGGCCAGGGCCTGGTCCAGGATCATGTCCAGGCTGAATTCCTTCAAAGTCAGGTATAAAAGCTCGTTAATGCTTTGGAGATAGGCGTAGTTTCGGCTGAGTTCTTTTTGGGATTCTTCCAGTTCCAGGGTTCGCTTTTGCACTTCTTGTTCCAGACGGCTGGATCGGCCCTGCAGAAAATCAGTCTGCTCCTTGAGGGCCAGATGGGACATGACCCTGGATTTCAGCTCCTGGGCCTCGAAAGGTTTACTCACATAGTCTATGCCCCCGGCCGAGAACCCCAGGTTCTTGGACTGCGCATCGTCCAAGGCGGAGAGAAAGATAACCGGTATGTCCTGGGTGGCTTCCATCTGCTTGATATGCCGGCAGGCCTCCAGGCCGTCCATGCCCGGCATCATGATGTCCATGAGAATCAGGTCCGGTGGGTCGTTTTGGGCCTTGTCCACGGCTTCCTGTCCGCCATTCGCCTCAACGATGTGCACGTTGTCTATCTTCTGAAGAAACATGTGCAGCATCTTGCGATTGACAGATTCATCGTCCACGATCAAAATACGTTTACTTTCTGAACTTGTATGCGTATTCATAATGCTCGACATTTTCAGTGTTTCTATTCAGGGGCCAGATATCTAAGACCAAGGAGATTGCAGATGAAAACACTTGTTGTTGAAGATGACTTCGCTTCCAGGCCTTTTGTGCAAAAGACATTATCTGCCTACGGCGATGTGCATATTGCTGTCAACGGACGGGAAGCTGTGGATGCCTTCGGCTTGGCTTTAAAGGAAAACATTCCGTACGACCTGGTGTGTATGGATTTGAAAATGCCGGAAATGGACGGACACGAAGCCATACAGAGAATACGCAGCCTGGAGCGGGAGGCGAAAATACCCTATGATGATGAAGTGAAAACCATCATCCTGACCGCCTTTGGTGATATTAAAAATGTGGCCACCGGCTTTTCCCGAGGCGCTGACGCCTATCTGGTCAAGCCCCTGGACAAGGTCAGGCTCCTGGATGAAATCGAAAAGCTCGGGCTGATCTAGCATTGTTTTTTTTATTTCTATAAGTTAGGACGGTTTTTTTTTCTTTTTTTGAGTACTTAGCCTGGTGAGCAAGGACCTATTCGTCCCGCCTTTCTTGGGTACAGCGCCTGCCTTCACCTCTCTCGCTCTGCCGTGTTTGTCCTGCAGGGACGTCAAGAGGCTGGTCTTTTTGCCCTTTGCCTCCTGCTGAGGGGGGGAGACAAAGGTCGCTGACGGTGAGCCTGAAGCCGGGGCTGTTTTTTTGGGCTCTGCGGGGCTGGGGTCAGGCTTTGTTCTGTCCGGTCCACGCCTTTCTTTGCCTTCAGTCCCGGAATTGGTCCGGGGTGGGGCCGGCTTTGGCTTTTCCGGGGCCTGGGGAGCAAAAGCCGGCTGGTCTTTGGGGGCTGCTGTCTGCTCCCGTGACGGTGGGGAAACTTCTTCCCGGGCAGGGGCGGGCTTGTTACTGCCCTGCAGCTGATAGTACATGCCCCGCAGATAATGTCGCCCGGCAAATTGGGGGGCAAGGCCGCTTAAGGTTTCCGAGCCCCCAATGATGAGGTATCCATTGGGACGCATGGTCCGGGCTATGCGGGCAAAGAGCTTTTTTTTGTCCGCCAGGGAAAAATAGATGGCCACATTGCGGCAGAAGACAATGTCAAAAGGGCCGATGGCCCCGAATGGGTGCATGAGGTTCATGACCTTGAAGCTGGCCATGGAGCGGATAAAATCCTTGACCCTCCAGCCTCCGTCTGAAGCTTGAAAATATTTTTGCAGGTAATCCGGGGGCAGGCCCCGGCTCACTTCCAGTTTGTTATACTGCCCGTAACTGGCTTGGGTGATGGCCTGCTGGGATATATCCGAGCCGAAGATGCTGATCTCGTAGGTGCTGTTGTTCGGCAGGACTTCAATCAGGGACATGGCTATGCTGTAGACTTCCTGGCCTGTGGAACAGGCCGCGCTCCAGATGGAGATGGGGGTTTTTCCCGCAGGCTTGTGGACTTTTTTGGCGTCGATAAGTTCAGGGAGGATCTTGAACTTTAAGAGATCAAAGGGAGCTGTGTCCCGGAAAAAGAATGTCTCGTTGGTAGATATGGCATCAATTATATACTTTTCCAGTTCCCCGCTGGCATCGGATTTGGCCCGGTAATAGAGTTCACTGAAGCTGGAGAGCTGAAAAGCTACCAGCAGGGGATTGAGCCGGCTTTCAATCAGGTAGCTCTTGCTGTCGTCCAGGTATATTCCGGCGATGGAATATATATACCTGGCAAGGGTTTTGAATTCCTGAGACGTAATCGAGGCCATGCTGTCCTTAGACTGTTTTCGCAATTTCTTTGGAGATGTCCTCCAAGGGGGCCACAATGTCGGCCAGGCCGGCATCCACAATCGCCTTGGGCATTCCGTAGACCACGCAGGTGGCCGCGTTCTGGGCGATGCTCATCGCTCCGGCCGACTTCATGACCTTGACTCCCTGTTTGCCGTCAGATCCCATGCCGGTCAAGATGACAGCCGTTGCCTTGGAGCCATATTCCCGAGCCACGGAGCGAAAAAGATAATCCACGGAGGGCTTGCAGTTGTTTTCCGGGGGATCATCGGTCACCCGGACGATGATCTGGCCCTGAGCTCCGGAAGCGATCTTCATCTGCTGGCCCCCGGGGGCGATGTAGACCACATTGGGCCGGACTGCTTCCCCGTTCTGGGCCTCTTTGACCTGCAAGGCGGAATTTTTATCCAAAACCTGGGCCAGGGACGCGGTAAAGGTCTTGGGCATGTGCTGGACCAGAAAGACAGGCACGTTTAAGGTGGCCGGCAGCTGCGGTATGACCTTGCTTAAGGCGTTCGGCCCTCCGGTGGACACACCAAGAGCGACGGCCCTGGATTTCTCGGTCCGGGCTGAGGCCGCCTTGGACCTGGAAATGACAGTTTGAAAGTCCTGCACGTCCTTCTGGGATACGGTGGCCCCGGAAGGCGGGGTTTTCCCTTTGAGCAGATTTTTGAGCTCCCGCCGGCGGTGAAATGCCCGCATTTTGGGCTCGATGGCTTTTTTGAGCAGGGCCGTGTTTTCCTGATTCGATCCGCTGTCCGGCTTGGCTATGAAGTCCAGGGCTCCCATGGACAAAGCCTGGACTGTAATATTGCTTCCTGTCTGAGTCAGGGAACTGACCATCAGACACTCCACGTCATAGCCATGCCTCTGGATCTCCTGCAGGACTTCCAGCCCGTTCATCTCCGGCATCTCCACATCCAGGGTCAGTAAATCCGGCTTGAAGGCCTTGATCCTGGACAGGGCCACCTTGCCGTTGTTGGCAGTGCCCACCACCTCGACATCCGGGATAGAAGACAGGATATCTTTTAATACTTTACGATAAAAGATTGTATCATCAACGACCAGCACTTTGGTGCTCATTCAGGCTCCAGGGTATTTAAAATTCAAGTACATGTGTGCGCCCGGCATGCAGAGCGTCAGGCAATCACTGCATCGATGTCTATCAGCCCGATGAGGTCGTTCTTGAGGTGATAGACCCCCTGAAAGTAGCGTCCCTGGGCTCCCTGTATATTGGAAGGCGGCGGCTTGATTTTATCCTGCTGGATGGTGAAGACGTCGGAGATTCTGTCCACCAGGAACCCGATGAACTCGCCGTCCCAATTGACTATGACGATCTTTCGCTGCTCATTCTCCCTGGACGGGAGGTTGAGTTTGATGCTCATGTCGATCACGGTCACGATCTGCCCCCGCAGGTTCATGATGCCCCGGATGTACGGAGGACTGAGGGGCACATTGGTCACTTCTGTATGCTTTTTGATTTCCTGCACATGCTGGATATCAAAGCCACAGAGCATTGAGCCGACATAAACACAGGCCAGCTGAATCTGGGCCGGTCCTAGGGCAACAGCACTGCGCATGGTGTCCATCCTTTACGATTCTGGCATGGTCTTTGTGTTCGGTCCCGAAAGACAAACCTTTTTGGTCAATTGGACTTCGTTTCCCGCTCCCTGAAAGGTGCAGGAATCTGTGTAGCACTGGACAAGTCCCAGTCCCCGTCCGGAACATGCATCTGAGTCCAGGCAGGAGGCTTCCAGGCGGGATTGCCAGTCAAATCCCACTCCCTGGTCCTGAATATCCATGCAGAGCACATCCTGCCTCAGGGCCATGGAAACCCGAACATGCAGCTCCGGATTGAGCTGCGAGCCGTGAATAACGGCATTGTTCACCATTTCCCGCAGGGCCAGGAGGATGGCAAAACACTCTTGTACGATGTCCTGGCGTTTCAGGAAGCGCTCCGCGCTTTGGCAGACCCGCTCGATATTTTCCAGGCGCGCGCTAAAACGCATGCTCAGGACCTTCTCATTTTCTATTTCTTGGTAATCTGTCACACCTCTACTCCCAGGGCCACGATGTCGTCCTCTAACTCATGGTCACACAAGGCGTCCCGGACCACAGCCTGAACTGCACTTTGTATATCAGCAGTAAACATGGACCTGGCACAGGATTGCAAAAGGTCCTGCAATCCCTCCAGGCGGCTGCCGTTGTGCCTGGCGTGTTCAATAAGTCCGTCAGAGTACAGCAAAAAGCGGTCGCCTGAGGAAATCCTGATCTGGGAAACACCCGGCGTAACCTGGTCGAATATGCCCAGCACGTCCCCGGAGCTCTCCACCAATTGCGGAGGGTGGGCCGCAGGCATGTGAATGACCTGCGGGTGTCCGCAGGAGATGATCTCAGCCCGGGCATTTTTTCGGTCCAGAATCAGGCAGACAGATGTCATGTGCCGGCCGCTGTCGAAGAAGGAGCGGCGCAGGATGTTGTTAATGCAGTTGATGCTCTCCCGGGCGGTGTACAAGGGAGAAAAGTACTCCCGGACCAGGGCCTTGATCGCCGAAGTGATCATGGACGCGCCGAGGTCGTGCCCGCTGATATCGCCCAGGAAGTAGGCATAGGTATGGGCATTGACTGCAAACACGTCGTAGAAGTCGCCTCCGGCCTCATAATAAGGGGCGTAATAGACTCCATACCGGGCCTGAGGGTCGTCCTCCGGGTGAACCAAGAGCTTTTGCTGCCCCTGCTTGATCTGTTCCAGTCGTTTGGCCTGTTCGGCAATGACCTGCTCAAAAGCGTGCCGCAGCTTAAGATGGGTCTTGACTCGGGCCAGAATTTCTTCCTTGTAGAAGGGCTTGGCGACATAATCCACGCTTCCGGCCTGGAATCCCTGGATCTTGCTCTGGACGTCATCCAGGGCGGAGAGGAAAATGATCGGGATATCCGCAGTCCGAGGCTCGGCCTTGAGTCGGGTGCAGGTTTCAAAACCTGATTCTCCGGGCATCATGATGTCTAGTAAAATCAGGTCCGGGAGGCGGTTGTGAGCCGCTTCCCGGGCCTGCACTCCATCTTCGGCGATTAAAACCTAAAAGCCAGCCTGCTGTAAAAAGGCCTGCAGCACCTTGCGGTTCACAGCCTCGTCGTCTACGATCATTATAGTCCACGGCTTCTCATGCATGAGAGTGCCCCCGGGTTATGCCTGGCCTACACCTGGAACTTTGAGGCCGCTTCCCGAAGCCGTTCGGCCAGTTCGTTGAGTTCCTGGGCCGTGCTTTGGACCTGGGCGCTGGTATTGCTGATCTCGTTGGCTGACTGATTGACCATATTGATGTCTTCAGCCACTTGGGCCGAGGCCTGGGAACTCTGGTTGACGTTGGTGTTTATCTCCTGAATGCCCTGGGACAGCTGAGATATATTGGAGGCAATCTCTTTCGTGGTAATGGACTGTTCTTCCATGGCCGAGGCGCTGGAGGAAACAAATTCCTGTACCTGGTCGATAACATTGGCCACTTCCTGGATCTCCTGGACTGAAGCATCTGTTGAGTTTTGAATATCCTCAATCTTGCTGGCGATGTCTCCGGTGGCGTCAGCTGTCTGCTGAGCCAGTTCCTTGATTTCGTTGGCCACCACGGCAAAACCTTTGCCCGCCTCTCCGGCCCGGGCGGCTTCAATGGTCGCATTCAGGGCCAGAAGATTGGTCTGAGAAGAGATGCTGGTGATGGTCTCCGTGACTTTGCCGATGGCCTGAGCCGCTTCTTTGAGCTCGTTCATTCGCTGCGAGGCGTTCTGGGCCTGAGAAACTGCGGAATTGGAAACATTTCTGGCCTGCTCAGACTGCTGAGTGATGCTCTCGATATTGGAGCTCATTTCATCCACGCCAGAGACAATAGTATTCACATTGCTCGAGGCCTGCTCCATGGAAGAGGCCACTGAGTTCATGTTGGAACTCATCTCTTCAGCTGCACTGGCCACTGTGTTGGCCTTGGATACCGTATCATCAGAGGCGGAAGACATCTGCTGGGCAATGGAGGTTAACTCGCTGGAGGACGAGGCCAGAGTGTCGATGCTCACGGACTGGTCCTTGATCATCTGTTGCAGATTGTCGCCCATGGTATTTAACGACTGGGCCAATTGACCGACCTCATCTTTTTGTTCCAGATCCAGTGTCTGGGTCAGATCGCCGGTGGCCAGGGTTTTGGCAAAGGTTATCCCCTTGCTGAGTCCCCGCAGGATGCCCCTGGCGATGATGAAGGCCAGGGCCAGGCCGAGGAGAATGGCCACCAGGGACAGGATGAGCACGGACACCTCAACCACTTTGGCTGAATTGAGCATCTGTTCGTCAGTCATGACATTGGCCGCAATTTCTTCCTGCGAGCGGTGAAATTCCTGCTGGACCTTTTCCATGGCCGGCCGGATCTCTGAATTAAAGACCTCCCTGGCCTGTTGCTGATCCTCCATCCTGGAGTCATGCCACTGCACCATGGCTTGCAGCTCAGAGAGGACTTCTTCGGCCATAGGTTCAGTCTGTTCCTGGTAGGTTTCAAGGGCCTGGGTTCGCTCCCCTTGTTCCAGGAAGTCGTTGATGCGCACAACGGACTTGTGCAGGCGCTCGTGGGGCCGGATCAGGTTGTTGAGCAGGCGGGAGAATTCCGGTTCCTGTCTGGCCAGGTCCTGAGCCTCAGAGGATTGTATCCATTGGCCCAGGCCGCACTCGGAGGGATCGGTTTCCACATCTGCATGGTCCATATCCTGGTGGGCAAAGACCGTGAGCACCTGCTCCATCCAGCGCAAATGGTCGTTTTGCTTCTGAATCAGAAAAGAACCTAGTTTGGGGTCCATATCCACATCCAGGTCGACGAGCTTTTCCGCCGCCTGGTGCAGTTCTCGGTGCGGTTTTTCTATGTCCTGCATAATGGGTTTTAGGCCCGGATAGACATTTTCCGCGTTTTGCCTGCCCTGACCGTAAAACCACTGGCCGAAATTGCACTGCCGGGGATCCATTTGCACGTCCAGCTCGTTCACATCCTTCTCGTTGATAAAGGACGATACTTCGCTGACCCACTGCAAGTGGTCACTCAGACCTTGCTCCAGCTTGGCGGAGACCGTTTTTCCGTCGATAACTTCCTCTGCATCGTTCACAATACGTTCAATGCCCAGTATCGCTACAACGGCAGTCAGAGCGAACAGCAGCAAGATGCTTCCAAAACCGGCGATGAACTTGTTCTGCAAACGCACATCTTTCCAGGCCATAGATGCTCCCTTTGATTTCAGTTGTATGTTGTCTGTTGGAGTCAGCCTATGCAAATTCCGGCACGTATAGGGCCAAGCTGCTCAGGAGCTTGGCCTTGTCCAGCTTGATATGGTATTCGTCAATGCCCATGTTCCGGCCTTTTTCCTGATCCTCCTCGCTGGCCAGTGAGGTCAAGGCAATGACCGGGAGGTGGGCGAAGCGCTCATCTTCCTTGACTTTACGGGTCAGCTCGAAACCGTCCATGTTGGGCATCTCCAGGTCGCTGAG
>JBKHIL010000179.1:0-4481 GCA_046538645.1 Desulfovermiculus sp. | reverse complement strand
TTATCCATTTTTCCCATTGGGGATGCCGCCAGGGGTGCGGAGGGGTCAAACCTCTCTTCGATGCCTTGAGAGAACGAAAAATACCCTGTTTGGAAATCCACGGCGACTGCATCGACAGCCGGCATGTAAGCCAGGAGCAAATCCGGACCAGACTGCAGGGCTTTGCCGAGCTTTTAAAAAGAGGCAAACGTCCTGCTCCTTCTTCTGCCCGGCATGACGGTCAGGTCTTTCTGGGCGTGGATATCGGCTCCCTGACCGCCAAGATGGCCCTTATCTCCAGTCAGGGCCGGATACTTCATACCCAGATCTTTTCTACCGGGGCCAGCAGCAAAAAAACAGCCGCCAAGCTGGAAAACATCCTGGAGCAAGGGGGATGGTCTTCCCGCATCGCCGGCTGCGTCTCCACAGGATACGGCCGGGCGGCGGTGACCTTTGCCCAAACTGAAATCACCGAGATCAGCTGCCACGCCCGAGGCATGGCTCATCTGGTTCCCGGAGTGCAGACCATCATCGACATCGGCGGCCAGGATACCAAGGTCATTGCCGTGGACAGCCAGGGCGGAGTGCGCACCTTTCAAATGAACGACAAATGCGCGGCCGGCACCGGACGATTTCTGGAAATGATGGCCCGCACCCTGGAGATTGATTTAGAAGATATGGGTGATATGGCCGTCAACTCCAGGAAAGCAGCCACCATATCCTCCCTGTGCACTGTATTTGCCGAAAGCGAAGTCGTTTCCCTGATTGCCGAGGATACCCCTGTGGAGGTCATCTGCAAGGGCGTCTGCCGCAGCATCGCCAAACGGACCGTATCCATGCTGGACCGGGTGGGCCGGGAGACCAGGCTGGCCATGAGCGGTGGGGTGGCCTTCAATCTAGGGGTGGTCCGGGAACTGGAGCATTTGACCGGCTGCAGGCTGTTCATTCCGGAAAATCCCCAGATGACGGGCGCACTGGGCGCGGCCCTGTTTGCGGCCGAATCCGGAGGTCAAGATTGGGTATAAGGAATCATCTTTGAGCCCTTTGTATCTTTACTGCAAGCTCATAGCCTTTTCCGGGCACAACTCCTGACAGCAGAAGCAGGTGATGCAGGTATCGGCATCCACCTCCGGCACACCATCACTGCCCATAGTCAGGGCCGATACCGGACAATGCTCAATGCATTCTCCGCAGGCTGTGCACAGTTCGGGGTCGGCCTGGGGCTTGAGCCCGGCCTTGGCCCCCAGCATTTCCTGGATATCCTGATTATCCATATGGTGCTCCCCACCCAGGGGCGGGAGCTTGAAATCCGGAATCTGTTCCAGCTCACCCATAATCTCTATGTTCTGCAGATCATAATCTCCAAGACCAAAGTCCCTCGCCTTTTGCAGCGAACGTAGTCGTCCGGGTTCCAGGCCCATCATGGCAGCCATGACTGCATCCATGGCCACGGCGTTGTCCGCGACCAGAATACGTCCGATATCCCGCAGATCCGGAGAGGCGGGACCGTTGCCTTCCATGCCCAGCACAGCATCCATGATGAACAGATCCGGAACCCGGAGCCGAAAGACGTCCACAATTGCTTCCTGGAAGCGTTCCGGAGTCCCGGCAGCCTTGTGCAGCTTGGCCTTCAACCCTCCAGGCAGGATGCCGTAGCTGTTTTTGATGGCCCCGGTGATCACGGTCAAGCCGTGGGTCTTGAACTTGGGCAGGCTGATGACCACGTCCGCATCCAGAACAGCCTTGGATACTCCGACCTGAGGCAAAAGAGTGGGATCGAAATCCATCTGCACCGATTCGGTTCCGATATTCTGGTAATACCCTCCGGCTGCCTGCATCAACCCGGTCTGTTCAAAGCAGCGCTCATTATCCCCATAGTTGAACAGTCCGGGGTTGTCTCCGACGATGATCGAAGCCGGATGCTGCTCCTCCACCGCCTGGACCACGGCCTGCAATACGGCCGGATGGGTGACGATTCCCTCATCCGGTTGGGCAATGCGCAGGACATTGGGCTTGATCAGCACCTTCTTGCCGGCCAAGTCCTGGGGAAAAACCTGCAGAGCCTTGCGCACAGCCGAAAGACAGGTGGTATAATCGGCCGGTTCAATGAGTACACGGGACATAGAATCCTCCTTTGGTCAGCTTTGCCTCCGGCAAATCTGACATATTTCAAATCTTCCAATATCTTTCATCGTCCCTGCCTTGGATAACAACCTGACGGAGGTGTTCCCCTTTCACTGCAATCGAGTTCCGAAATTCGGTAAGATCAGGCAGTCTCTTGGCAGAACACTCAGCCGGAACAAGACGTGCAACCCTTTTTCCCCGGCGAAGAATCGTAACCTCCTGCCCTTTTTGGGCTTTATCCAGAAGAGCACTGATTTGTATCCTGGCTTCTTTGACATTGACTTCCATATGGCATTCCTTTTCAAGTTTTGAATGTACCCCTACTACATACAGCAAAATGGTATCAACCCCATCCCTTTTCCGTCATTGCTTGGCCCTGATTTTTGAAAACATCGCAACCTGACTCGCCGGGCAATCTCATGTAACGCTTTGCTATGTTTCACACCTCCATTCAGAGGCCCTATTATGCCTGGATTCCCGCCTACGCGGGAATGACAGAAAAGAACGGAAGCTTGCCCCTTCAAGGGATGAAATATCTCATAAATATAATTATGTACACACACAAGTGAACAACGCACACTTCTTTGCCTTCCTGCATAACCCAGTGCTTTCCTCTTGACCCTGAGCCGTCTTCTCCCCAATATACGTTGTGTCGCAACAAACCTCTTTCGTAAAGCGAGAACACTCTATGAGCCAGGACGAACCGAATAAGATCATCTACTCCATGATGGGAGTGAGCAAGCACTACAACCACCAGCCGGTGATCAAGGACATCTCCCTGTCCTACTTCTACGGGGCCAAGATCGGAGTCATCGGCTTAAACGCATCCGGAAAGAGTTCCCTCCTGCGGATTATGGCCGGTGTGGACCAGGATTTTGAGGGCGAGACCCACCTGGCTCCGGGATACACAGTGGGCCATCTGGAGCAGGAACCCCAGCTGGACGAAGACAAGACCGTGCGCGAAGTAGTGGCTCAAGGGGCCCAGCAGGCCTTTGATCTCCTGCAGGAATTTGAGAACATAAACGCCAAGTTCGCCGAACCTATGGACGACGAGGCCATGGACAAGCTGATCAACCGCCAGGCCGAGGTCCAGTCCAAGCTGGATGCAGTCAACGCCTGGGACATCGACAGCCGCCTGGAGATGGCCATGGAGGCCCTGCGCTGCCCGCCAGGAGATACCCCGGTGGATATAATATCCGGAGGAGAAAAACGCCGGGTAGCTTTGTGCCGGTTGCTCATCCAGCAGCCGGACATCCTCCTTCTGGACGAGCCCACCAACCACCTGGACGCTGAAACGGTAGCCTGGCTGGAGCATCACTTGCAAACCTATCCCGGAACGGTCATCGCCGTGACCCACGACCGCTATTTCTTAAATAACGTGGCCGGGTGGATTCTGGAACTGGACCGGGGAGTGGGTGTGCCCTGGAAAGGCAACTACGCCTCCTGGCTGGAGCAGAAAAAGGCCAAGATGCAGCAGGAAAAGAGAGTGGACAAGAAATGGCGGACCACTCTGGCCCGGGAGCTGGAATGGCTGCACATGAGTCCGGCCGACCGGCACAAGCGAAACCAGGAACGGATCATCAAGTATTCCGATCTGCTCTCCAGTGCAGACATGCAGAATGAAGAGCTGCAGATCGTTATTCCCCCCGGACCCCGCCTGGGCGATATCGTGGTCGAAGCCGACCAGGTCCGTAAGGCCTATGACGATCTCCTGCTCATGGAGGATATGTCCTTCACTGTTCCTCCAGGTGCCATTGTGGGCATCATCGGACCCAACGGAGCGGGCAAAACCACTCTGTTCCGCATGATCACCGGGCAGGAATTTCCAGACGATGGAACTCTGCGTTTGGGTCCCAGTGTACAACTGGCTTATGTTGAACAGAGCCGGGAGAAGCTGGATCCGGAGCAGACGGTATGGGAAGCCATCAGCGGAGGCCGGGACACCATCCGGTTGGGCAATCGGGAGGTCAATTCGAGGGCCTATGTGGCCCGGTTCAACATCACCGGATCGGAACAGCAGCGTAAAGTGGGAGAACTCTCCGGCGGGGTGCGCAACAGGGTCCATCTGGCTATGATGGTCAAGGAAGGGGCTAATCTGCTTCTTTTGGATGAGCCGACCAACGACCTGGACGTGAACACCATGCGGGCCTTGGAAGACGCTCTGCAGAGCTTTGCCGGCAGCGCCATGATCATCAGCCACGACCGCTGGTTCTTAGACCGGGTGGCCACCCACATCCTGGCCTTTGAAGGCGACAGCCGGGTGGTCTGGTTTGACGGCAACTTCAGCGAATATGAGGAAGATAAAAAGCGCCGCCTGGGCCAGGACGCCCTGCAGCCGCAGCGGATCAAGTACCGGAAGCTGACCAGATAAAATCTGC
>JBKHIL010000025.1:0-10882 GCA_046538645.1 Desulfovermiculus sp. | reverse complement strand
TCTGGCTTTTCCGGGTAGGCTGGTTCTCTCCGAGGCCCAGCCCTGTTCATACCAAGTTTCATATCCGATCAAACTGGCGGCCGCCGCCAGAGGCTGTGCTGAACCAAAACATGCAAGGAGAAAAGATGAGCGACGATTTGGTATCCAAGACCAAAAAAACTGCTGCGTTATATTTTGACGGTGTACAGGGGGAACGCCCCTTTGATCTGTGGAAGAGCTTTGACCGGGATTTGGCCAAGGACTTGTCCCTGTTCATCACCGGGACCATGTACGCCAGGGAGAAAATTCCCCATCCTACCCGGCAGCTGGTCACAGTGGCCGCTTTGACCGCGCTGGACAAACCGGACGAACTGCGACTGCATATCCATGCCGCCCTGAATGTCGGCTGCACAGCAGAAGAAGTTGCTGAAGTTATTTTCCAGACTGCCATTTATGCCGGAGTTCCGGCCACGAATGTGGCCCTCAAGGCCTTGCGGGATGTCCTGCATGAGCGAGAGAGCGAAAAGTCTTAAGAGAGTGAGCTCACCCGTGATTCATAACATCACAATGCCTTTGATCAAACGTCTCTTCCGATGAGCGCATCTCATTTCAATCCCTTCAGACCATTCCCCTGGCAAATAGCATTGCCTGCCTGCCTGCTCATCCTGGTTATCATAGCAGCCATGACCTATTCCCTGTGGGCCAGCCAGGAAAAGGCCATGCAGCACATTACCCGTGTGGAAGCCTCGATGCAGGCTATTCAGCATGATCTTTTGGGTCACCAAAAACTCAGGGATGCATTGGGCCAAAACCAACAGACGGTTTTTGACCAGGCCATATCTCATTTTCAACAATCACAGCGGTTGGTGGCCGCCATGCTTGGGGGAGAAAAAGACGGCAAGAATCAGATCACTCCAGTCCGTGATACGTCTTTACGACAGGAGTTGCGCAAATTGGCTGACCAGCAAGGTAAGTTCATAAACGTAGCAACCCTGGCCTGGGAGATGCAGATCACAAAGAGTGATGTCACCGGCTCTTCCTTGGAACCGGGATTGCAGGATATGTTCTTTGGTCTGGTCAGCCAATTTGATGTCATGCAGTCCAGGTTACACAGCATGATTGAGAAAGATCTCTCCAGGTTTCATATCACCCAATTCGTTTTGCTTGGTGTCATTTTCATCCTGGCTGCTGCCACTGTGTTCATGTTCTTGCGTTTTATTCGCCAGCGAGACAGGGCCGAGCAGGCGGCTCAAAGCCAAAAAGAAGAATTGCGCCAAAGCGAGGATGCCCTGCGCAATCTGTTCGAAAACTCTCCGATCGGGTTATTCCGGACCAACTCCAATGGCCAAGTCCTGCAAGTAAATCCGGCCATGATCAGGATGCTCAGGATAGACTCTGGAACCAAAAAACAGATATATGCTCAAAATCTGGCCAACGCTGTGTACGTGCATACCGAGCAGCGAAAGGAACTTTTGAACAAGCTGGAAGCAGAGGGGCAGGTAGAGAAGTTTGAGTTTCAGGGCTGGCGGGCAGACGGGACCTGGGCCTGGTTTTCAATGGATGCCCGGATAAGTGAGCGCCCTCCAAACCAGCCGTATATAATTGATGGATTTATCTCTGAGATCACACAAAGAAAACAGGCCCAGGAAAGTGTCCAGCATCTGAATCGAGTATTAAAGGCCATCCGCAACATCAACCAACTGATCATGTCCGAAAAGGACCGCTCAAAACTCATTGAGCATGGCTGCCGGATCCTGGTCCAAAGCCGGGGATTTGAAGCGGCCATGATCATTCTCACCGACAAATCCAACCAGCCCGTCCTGTACGCCCAGGAAGGATTCAGCAATGCCCTGACCCCCTTTGAACAGTCTCTGGAGCAGGGCCAGCTCCCGCAATGCTGTCAGCACGCCATGGGAAACAGTGAAGTCTGCTTTATCGATAAACCGTCATCCACCTGCCGGGGCTGTACTTTGGCCCGGGACTGCAGGCACTGTGATACCCTGTGCATCGCCCTCCAGTACAGGGGGACTGTCTACGGATTTCTGACCGTGGCCTTGCCGGTTGGACAAGGAAACAGCCAGGATGAGCAATCTTTGCTCCATGAGCTGGCCACTGATATAGCCTATGCGTTGCACGGACTGTACCGGGAAGAAAAGACCCGCAAAGCGGAAGAAGAAAAAAAGGCGGCCGAGAAGCAGCTGATCCAGGCCCAGAAGATGGAGGCCATCGGCCGCTTAGCTGGAGGAGTAGCCCATGATTTTAATAACATGCTGGGTGTGATTATGGGCTATGCGGATTTGGCTTTGACCCGGTTTGAAGGGAACGATTCACTGCGCTATCCTCTGGAGCAGATCAGGCAGGCTGCAGGACGATCGGCGGATCTGACCAGGCAGCTTTTGGCATTTTCCCGCAAGCAGCTCACTCAGCCCCAGGTTCTGGACCTGAATCAAGAGATTGAAAAGCAGCGCATTATGCTGGCCCGGCTCATTGGTGAAAATCTGAAACTTAAGTTTATTCCTGATTCAGATCTGTGGCCGGTTGAAGTCGATCCCAGTCAAATCGATCAAATCCTGGCCAATCTGGTTATTAATGCCCGGGACGCCATCGTGAATGTGGGGACCATCACCCTGGAAACCATGAACGTGACTCTGGATGAAGCTTATTCCAACACCCATATCTATGCTGTTCCCGGCGATTACGTCTGCCTCATGGTCAGTGATAATGGTATGGGCATGGATCGACAGACCCAGGAGCAGATTTTTGATCCCTTTTTCACTACCAAGCAAAGCGAGCACGGGACTGGACTCGGCCTGTCCACAGTCTATGGGATAGTCAAACAGAATAAAGGCATGATCCATGTCTACAGCGAACCGGGGAAAGGGACAACCTTTAAACTCTATTTCCCGCGGAGCCAGGGGCCGATATCCACAGCGAAACCAGAACAGACTTCAAGCCCTATGCTCGGTCAGGAAACCATCCTGCTGGTTGAAGATGAAGAAATGGTCCTGGAATTGACCCAGACTGTTCTTGAAGAGCAAGGGTATAAGGTGTTGGCGGCCCGATCTCCCCAGCAGGCCCAGGTAGTGGCCAGGGAACATGCTGATCAGATTCAGGTACTGATTACAGATGTCGTTCTGCCGGAAATGAATGGGAAAGAGTTAAGGGCCGCCATTGAAGACATAATTCCAAGTGTTAAGACGCTGTTTATGTCCGGGTACACGGAAAATGTCATAGCCCAGCGGGGGATGTATGATCCCCAGTTCTTCTTTATCCAGAAGCCGTTTTCTGCAGCCGGCCTGGGAAACAAGCTGCGGCAGCTGCTTTCTGCCTGATCCTGAAAAGAAGTTATTACCCCATAGCCGCCTGGGGCTGGTGTCTCTGGACCAGCTTTTCCAGCATTCGGACCAATCCGGCTCCAAGGGAAAAGATGGAGCCAATATTCAGATTTTCCTCGACAGTTGCGTCAAAAAAGACGTGCAGGCTGGAATCCAGACCATCTTCCGCCTTCCAGTAGCAGATGGCCATGGGGACCTTGGGCAAAGGGTGGAGGATCAGAGCCACATCAGCGTCAAACTGATCTCTGCCGTCTTGGCCGCTGAACAGATCCAGCAGGTCTGTAAAAAGATCAGGCGCGGAATCTGCAATCTGCTTCAGGGGCTTTTCACAGCGTTGCTCAAAGAGCCCGGCCCAGGATCTGCCGGTTGACAGTTCTCGAAACGGGACCCACTTATGGATGGGATTGATCCCGTTTCCGTATAAGATATAGGTCAAGACCGGGACCGAGACCCAGGCATTGGTATGGATCTCGGCTGAAAGGCGCCCGTTTGAGTCCACATGAAAATCCTTGCCCAGAACCTTCACGGTAATCTTTCCATTTTTGTACCTTCCGCCCAGACGCTGGGCCGCAGCCGCCAAATCGACTTTGGGAATCTCCTTTTTCAACTGTTTGACCGTCTCCTCCACCTCCTGATCCGGGGAGGCCTGCGACTGGGCCTTCGTTGAAAACTTGGCCACTGTCTCCGCATCCAGCTTGGGACATTCGCTTAAGTTCTGTTGACCTCGGAATACGGCTGCGGCAAAAGCCATGCATGTCGCTTGCCCACATTGGCGGCAATTGGAATTATCTAAAAGTTTAAATATCTCCAAGGGGTTGGTTAATTGAGCCATGTCTTCTCCTTTCAGCTTTGCTGTGTCTCTCATCTATGAGACATGAGACTCTTGCCAGAGGCGTAAGATGTACTCCCTCTTCGTTTCCAGAGTCCTCCTGAGGCCTGGCCGGTAAGTACCGAGTGAAATCAAAACAGGGAGTTTATTACCAGGAGATATCTAATTCATGACACAGAATTGTCAAACTTGTTATGAAAAGCACAATCAAGTGATCATTCGGCAGACACATCCTGGATACAAGGACCCAGTCCGCAGGCCTGGGCTGCATCCTCCAGAACCAGATACAGACAGGGGATCAAAACCAGAATGATGACTGTGGCGAAGAGCAGGCCAAAACCCAGGGAAATGGCCATGGGGATCAGGAAACGGGCCTGTCTGGAGGTCTCCAGGATCATGGGCGAGAGGCCGCCGAAGGTGGTCAGGGTGGTCAGGAGAATGGGTCGAAACCGCTGCATTCCGGCCAAAGACACGGCTTCAAACAGGCTCTTTCCCTGCCGCCGCAGGAGATTGGCAAAATGGACCAGGATCAGGGAATTGTTGATGACAACTCCGCTTAGAGCCACGATTCCGAACAGGCTCATCAGGCTTAAGGAATAGCCCATGAGCAAATGTCCCAGCACCGCCCCCACCAGGCCGAAAGGAATACAGGCCATAATGATCATGGGCTGGATATAGCTGCGGAAAGGAATGGCTAACAGACCGTACAGGGCCACCAGGGCCAAAAGAAGCCCTTTCAGCAGACTGCTCACACTCTCCCGCAGGTCGGCCTGCCTGCCCTCAAAGCTGTACGACAGTCCAGGATACGCGGTTTGCAGCTCAGGCAGGGCGCCTGCCCGCAGGTCTGCGCTTAATTGTTCGGCCCTGTCCCTGGGCTGAACATTGGCTGTCACCTCCACGATCCGGCGTCCGTTGGTTCGGTTGATAGTTGTATAGGAGTGACCCTCATTAACTTGAACTGCTTCCTGGAGCAATATCTCTTGGTCTCCGATCCTGAGCAGAAAGTCTTCGAGTGTCAGCATGCTTCGGCGCTCTTCTTCCGGCAGGCGGACCCGGACAGTGACCTCGTTTCTGCCTTCCTGCTGGCGCACGGCCTCGGCCCCGTAAAAGGCGTGCCGGACCTGGTTGCCGACATCCCGGGAGGAAAGCCCCATACGCCGTCCGAGATCTGAGAGCTGGATATCCAGCTGCCGCTTGCCGCTGGGCGAGCCGTCGTCTATGTCCGATACCCCGGAGAATTCTTCCAGATGAGCGGCCAGGTCCTTTCCGGCCTGTTCCAAAAGGTCCCGGTCCCGGTGGCTGAGCTGGACAGTGAGGGCTTTGCCCGAACCCGGTCCGCCCCGGTCGGCCTCGAACTGGAGGCTCTCCAGACCTGCAATCTCACCGCTTTGTTCTCTCCAGTGCCGGGTGACCAGAGAGGTTCCGATGGGGCGCACCTCCGGGCGGGTCAGGTAGATCCTGGCTTCAACCGTGTTCTCGTTGACCACAGTGAGCAGAGATGTAGCCAGCTCTTGGTCTCCATGCTGCCTGATCACATTTTGAGCGGACTGAATCAGGCGTCTCTCCACACGCTGCAGCTCCTCTCGAGCCGCTCCGGCCGGCAATTTAGCCTGAGCGTAGGCGAAATCAGACTCAACCGCAGGGAAGAGGTCAAGACCTAAACGTCCAGACTGGACATACCCCACTGTGGCGGTCAAGACAGCCAGACCCAAAGCCAGAACCAGATAGCGCTGGCGGAGAGCAAAGGCCAGAAAGGGGCCGAAGCGGTGGGTGATGAGGTGTTCGATCCATGCGCTGAACCTGGCCTGAGCTTGAGCCAGGGAGTACAGAGGACCGTGCATCCTTTTTTCCCCGATATGTGCTAAGTGGGCTGGCAGAACAAGCATGCTCTCGATCAGGGACACGGCAAAGACGCAGACAACTACCAGGGGGATGGCCTTGAAGATCTTGCCCATGACTCCGGGGATAAAAAACATGGGGGTGAAGGCCACCATATTGGTTACCACGCTGAAGACCACCGGCATGGCCACCTCCCGGACCCCCTGTATTGAGGCCTGGAGCATATTTTGGCCTTTGCGGCGGTGGTGGTAAATATTCTCACCGACCACTATCGCGTCGTCGACCACAATGCCCAAGGTGACGATAAAGGCAAACATGGTGATCATGTTCACGCTGAAATCCGTTCCGGACAGGAGGAGGAAGGAGCCGAGAAAAGATATGGGTATCCCCAGGCTGACCCAAAATGCCAGTCTGGCCTCCAAAAACAGGGCCAGCAGGAAAAAGACCAGTCCCAGGCCCAGGTAAGCATTCTTCATTAGGAGGTCGGCCCGCTGCTGAAAGATGTCTGATCGATCCCTGAGAACTTCGACCTGCAGGTTTCCAGGCAGGGATTTATTGATGTCGGCAAGAACAGCATCAGCCGCCCGGGAAACCGAACCCGGGGTCTGATCCCCGACCCGGTAAACCTCAATCATGACTGCGGGCCACCCATTGGCCGAGGCCCAGGACTCGGATTCCTCGAACCCAGCGCTGACCTCAGCGATATCTTCCAGCCGGATCTGAGCCCCGCTGTCCCGAGTGATGACCGGGATCCGGGCGAACTCCTGGGCAGAATACTGCCGGTCCATGACCCGGACCAGGACATCCCCGGCCCGGGTCTTTATGCTTCCTGCTCCCAGATCAACCGATGCCTGGCGAATTGTCCGGGCAACTTCTTCTAAGGTCAGCCCATAGCGACGCAGGTTTTCCTGGCTGATCTCAATATGCACTTCATAGTCGCGTACTCCGTCCAGTTCGACCTGGGTAATTCCCGGATCCTGCAGGAGTTCGTCTCGGACGGCTTCAGCCGTCTCGCGCAGGACAAGCTCATCCTCTACACCGGACAGGGCCAGGGTCATGACCCCTCGCTTGTGGGCGGAGATGGATATTTCCGGTTCTTCTGCCTCATCCGGAAAGGTGGTGATCCGGCTGACCTCGCTTTCCACATCCTGCCACAGACGGCTCATGTTCTGGCCTTCAAGGGCTTCGATCTGGATCTGGCCCCGGCCTTCAGAGGCAGTTGACCGGACCTCCTTTACCCCTTCCAGGCTTTGCACGGCTTCTTCCACAGCCAGGACAATGCCTTGCTCCACCTCTTCCGGGCTGGCCCCGGGGTAAGGAACGCTCACGCTGACAATATCCCGGGAAAACTCGGGGAATACTTCCTGTTTGATGTTTAAGGCCGTGATCAGACCTCCGACCAGAAACAGGAGCATGATCAGGTTGGCGGCGACTGAATTGCCAGCCATCCAGGCCAGGGGGCCCGGGGATGCGGGATCAGGATGTGGACGGCCTGAAGTCATTCGCTGTCTCCGCCTTTTGCCACGCGCAGACGCATTCCCTGCACAGGTGTGGGCAAGTCACTCAGTACTACCTGATCTCCAGGGGCAAGTCCCTGATCAATAAAGACCTGTTCCCTGTCCTTCCAGGCTACGTGAACCGGACGGATATCCAGCTGTCCATCTTTGACCACCCAGACCTCTTGATCTTCCCGCAGCGCCCTTCGGGGCAAGGCAATGACATCGTGCAGGGTCCGGCCCTGAATCTGGATCCGGACATAGTCGTTGAGCATCAAGGGCAAACCGTTCTCCTGCTGTTCCAGGGGATCGGGGACATCAATGATCAAGGTGGCCATGCGGGTTTCCTGGTCCACCTCTCCTGTCAGGCGCAGGGTTCGGCCTTTCCATTCGCCGGTGCCGGATTGGGAGATGATTCGCACCGGGCTGCCGTCCGGAGCGGATAAATCTATGAATCGCAGACGGGCAACCGGGATTGAGGCCCGGACCCAGTAGGTGTCAGTATCAACCAGGGTAGCCAGGCTGTCCTGAACGCTGACCTGGGAGCCCAGATTCACACTACGTTCAGTGATCACAGCGTTAAAGGGCGCAGTGATCCGAGTCCGGCTCAGATCCAGCTCAGCCTTATCCAGATCTGCACGCGAAGTGTTCACATCGGCCCGTGCCTGCTCCAGTTGCGGCCTGCGCAGGGCCAGGTCTGTTTCCTCCAGGGCCGTTTCCGAACCCTGGGCGAACATGTCCAGCTCTTGCCGGGCCACATCCTGCTTGCCCTGCTCCAGCCTGAGATCAGCCCGGGCCCTGGCCAGAGAGCTCTTGGCCTTGTGCACCTCGATCTCATAATCCCTGGGCTCAATACGCACAGCTGTTTGGCCCCTTTGCATCCTCCCGCCAGGAGTAAAGGGTTCAGCAACCTGGACAATCTCTCCGCTGACCTGGGTGCGCAGAGTTATTTCCCGGGAGGGGACCACTGTGCCCATGGCAGTAATGGTCACTGCGGCATCAGATGGCTGGGCTGGTACAACTTCTACCAAGGGGTCTCTGAGCTGCGGCTTTTGTCTGCTGACTGTTGGTTTCTGGGCAATGAAGTAATAGGCTGCCCCAGCCCCCAGGCTGAGGATTATCAGCCCAAGGACAATCTTAGCAAAACGGTTCATGGGTATACTCAGCAGGTTAAAGACTCAAGTCAGAAGATGAAAAGCCGGGAGACCCCTTTTCCGGGCCGCCTGTTCCCAAAGCACGGTACAAGGCTACCTGGTAAGATAAAAGATCAGCCCGGGCGGCAACCAGGTCGCGCTGCAGGCCCTGGACGTTTCGCTCCTGCGTGATGAAGTTCAGGTAGTCGCTTTGTCCTTTTAAATAACGCAGGCTGGCCTGGTTCCTGGCTTGCCGGGCTGCTTTAAGCTCATCATTCACCATGCTAATCTGGTCTTGCTGCCCGGAAATGTTGGCCAATGCGTCCTGGACCTCCTTGATCGCTTCCAGGACAGTGGCTGCATATTCAGCCAGCCGTTCCTCGGCCATGGCTTGGGCCCGGTCCACCTCTGCCTGCCTGGAACCGGCATCAAATACCGGTGCACTCAGATTGGCTCCCAGCCTGGTCAGCCAGTCACCCCAGGCCAGGGTAAAGCTGTCGCTGCTTAATCCGGAGCGAGCAGAGAGAGACAGGGAAGGGAGCCTGTCGGCCCGGGCCACGCTGACCTCCCAGTCCGAAGCCCGCAAACGGGAAAACGCCGCCCGCACGTCTGGACGGGCCATGAGCAGATCAGCCGGAATACCGGTGTCCGGAGGAGGAGGCGGGTCCGGAAGACTTTGGCTTTGAATGGAAACCGATTCTGCATCAGCCTGTCCCAGAAGGAGGGCCAGCCGGTTCAGGGCCAGCCGTTCCCCTGCCTGCAAAAGGGGAAGTGCGGATCTGGAGGAAGCCAGAAGCTCCTGCTGCTGGGTGACATCCAGGGCTGAGGCCATTCCCTTTTCAAAACGGGTTGCCTGCAGCTGCAACAGCTTTTCGTTGGTCCGGATCTGGTCCCGAACCACCTGTATTTCCTGTCTTTTGCCCAAGAGTTCCACCCAAGCGCCAACCACCTCTCCGGTCAAAGAGATAGCTGCGGAACGCAGATCTTCATAAGCTGCCCGGGCGCTGAGGCTGTCCGCCGTGTATCCGGACCTGATCTTTCCCCACAGATCCAGCTCATAAGAAGCAGCCAGCTCCAAAGAACTGCTTTTGCTGTCTGTAATCAGACCATAGTCCTGGTAGGTCCTGCTCCGGCTGCCTTCCAGGCTGGTTTGGACAGAAGGAAAGAGCCCGGCCCTGGATTTGGCTGCTGCGGCCCTGGCCTGACGCAGCCTGGCCCAGCTGGACTGGATATCCAGATTTTCATCCAGGGCCGTATCCACCAGACGATTGAGCTCCGGGCTGTGAAAAGCTTGCCACCAGTTTTTGATCGGGGCTGTCCCGTTTGCATTCCAGGCATAACCGGATGGAAGCTCCACCAGCTGAGATGGGCGGCGTTCCGGCGGGGAAAAGGCAGTGCATCCGCTGAGCAGGACAATGGCCAAAACAAGAGGGAATAGGGATATGCGAAACTCTGACATGCCCTGATTATCCATATCAGGCGCTGAAAAGCAAGCATGATTCATAGAACATGAACAATTTGACACCTCATGTCCGGCATGTGAAGATATTTAAAAAAATGACACACACTGCAAACAGGAGGTGGCCATGCCTGTGACCCTGCATCCCATCGGGACTGTACACACCCAGGAATCCAATATCCCAAGGCACTGGAGTCTTTCAAAGGTGGAGGGAACCCTTACGATCGATCCTCAATATACAGAAGGATTACGGGATATCCAACCCGGGCAGTCTATTGTGGTTCTGTTTCATTTTCATAACAGTCCCTCGTTTACTGAAAAGCTTCTGGTTCAGACTCCTCCGCATCGAGGCCAGGCCTTTGGGGTATTCAGCACCTGTTCTCCCAGACGGCCGAACCCCATCGGTTTGTCTGTCCTGGAGGTGCTCAATGTGAAAGGAAACATCATTGAGGTCAAGGGGCTGGATATGCTGGACGGCACCCCTATTCTGGATATCAAACCGCACATTGAAAAAAAAGAGGATGCAGGTGGTTGAGGATAAAATTGAGGAGGGATCAGAAACAAGTTTACACTTGACGGGATCAGAGGAACCCATGAGAAGCCCGGAATTCCGTCAATTCTTTGTTGTCGCATTGCAGAGATAATCCGTACTTCAAAAGGCCAGCCCGGCACTCACATGCAGTTTAAGCGTCCTTGCAAAACGCAAAAGCCTGACCTGCAATTGAGTGCCGGGCTGGCCTACTGGGGGCTTTGGTTTTTCCGGGCTGGTTCTCTTTGAGCCCCAGTCTCTTTTATCAACGCACTCCCGGCCC
>JBKHIL010000178.1:0-4489 GCA_046538645.1 Desulfovermiculus sp. | reverse complement strand
TTGCCTTAGATCTGCGATTGGGGTTTTCGATAAGCCTGACACATGCGAAAAAAAATGTACAAACAACCGCGGTTCTCTTAACTTCCCTCCTTAGCAAGGAGGGGCAGATGTGGTTGGGATAATGAATCTGATACCTTATTTTTTCAGCATGTTATAATCCCCTATGTCACGTGTGCTGAGTTCACAGCAGCGGCCGGACTAAAGTCTGCTTATGGTCAATACGCCTTTACACCTCACCTTTGTGATAAATGGACACGTGGGTCACCCCTTGCTTTAAGGGGGTGAGCAGATGGCAAATGGTGTCCGGGACCTCGATGGTCCGGGGCAGGGCAACCAGGAGCTGGGAACCGGAACGATCCAGGAGCTCGCGGACTGTATACACGGCCTGCTCGTCCAGACGTTCGGCCTCGTCCAAAGCCATGATCAAAAGTCCTCTGGCCTGGGCCTGTCCGGCCTCCCCTCCCCAGTGAAATAATAAGGCCAGACAGATGGCCAGATTAATCCCCAAGGTCTCGCCTCCGGAAAACCCTTTTTGCCTGCTCTCCCCGTCCTGGTCGGTGATGGACCAGCCCAGATCGATGTAGGTACGGTAATCGGCGATCTGCTCTTCGCTCACATCCCCCCGGCCCTGGCGGAAAATACTTTTGACCAGGGTCTGAACAAACTCCCGCAGGGTGGTCTGGCTGCCGAAATCCATGAGGGAGAGGACCTCGCCCTTGAGCTTTTTCAAGTTTTCATACTGGGCAAGGTACTTCAACTCAATGCGCACCTGGCGTATGCGCCCGAAACGGATGTCGGCCAGGATGGTGTTTACCTTGTCCAGACGGCGCTTGAGCTTGGAGATCTCCTGATCCACTTTTTGGCGGATATCCTGGACATAGGTCTTGATCCTGGCCTCTATCTCCCCCAGCTCCCGCTGCAGACGCTGAAACTGATCCTCGACCTTGTCCAGCTCCAAAAAGGAAGGGATGATGTTTTCCAGGATCATGTCCACCCGGGCCTCGGCCGGGCTGTCCGGGGGCAGATGCAGGGAATTTTCCTGGACAATACGCCCCACGCTGTTGTTCAGATCTTCAGCGGCCGCTTCCCATTGGGCCCGCAATCGGGAAACATTTTCAAGACTGTGCTCTCCGGCCCTGTACTCCGGATCCTGCCCGGGGTAATATTGTTTCCAGGCCTCCACAAACTCAAGCTCCGTCTTTTTGGCCTGCTCCTCCTGTTCATTGAGCCGCTGGATTTCGTCCCCTATCCTCTGAAACAGTTCGCCTTTGCGCGCGGACTCGGTATACAGGTTATATATGGTTTCTTCCAGCTTTTTCAATTCACTGTCCAGACTGGTGATCTTATCCTGGATATCCTGAGCCTTGGAAAAATCAATCCGGCCCTCCAAAACGTCCATCGGCTCTTCGTTTCGCAGGCTCTGCAAACGGGACACCGTTCTGTCCAGCTCCTTGTCCGCCCGGGAATATTCGACCTGCAGATCCTTCAACTCCGTACGCACCCGGGCCAACTCCTTGTCCACTCCGGCCAGATCCTGATCCAGTTGTTTTCGTTCACTTTCCAGGCTCTTGAGCTCTTTTTCGCACTGGGTGCACTGCTTCGGCGCATCCTGGAGTGCAAAATGATCCTTTCTGGCGTATAGGTCCTGCACATACCGGTATTGTTTCAAGATGGCCGGTGATTGTCTTTCCAGCTCTGTAATTTCCTCCTTCAGACGGATATGCTCAGCAATGCAGGACGAATCTTCCAGGGCCTGCCACATCCCGAGCAGCTTCCTGCCCGTCTTGATCCGCTCCCGGTTTCTGCGCCGCTCGTTCTCCAGCCTGTCCAGCTCTGCCTGCACCTGGTCCTTTTCCCGGCCCAGGCGCTTAAGCTCACTGGCCCTGGCCCGGGCTCCGAGCCAGACGTGGGATTTCGGGGCATACCAGTACAGGCCGCCCTGACCTGAAATATGACCCATACCGGCCTGTATGGAGCTAAAATTTTCCGGGTCCCCATCCTTGGCCAGAAGCAAAAACTCTTCCTGGCCCAGATCCTGGCCGGTGATCTCAATTGGATCCTCAATCAGCACCCCCCGGGCAAAAGGTCCCAGCCTGGCCTGGACCCGGGCGGCCTGCTCCAGATCCAGATGTTCATAGCGTGAGGCCACCAGGCTCAGCCGGCCGGCCTCCACTTCCCGGGCTACAGCTGGGGGCAGGCTGGGCCGGCCCTGTTCCAGATCGGCAATCTGCCGCTGCAGCTTTTCCAGACTGTCGCTGACCCGGGCAATAGGCGCATCAAAGTCCTCCTTGTCCCAGGAGTCGACCAGGTCCTCAAAGGCCTGCCTGCCCATCTGGGCAGCATCATTACCTTCCGGGATCTCCGGGGCCAGCTCCCGGGCCAATCCCTGGGCCTTCTGGTGACTGTCCGCCCGCTGCTTGAGCTCGGCGCACCGTTTTTTCAGTTCAGGGAGACTGTCCAGCCTGGCCTTGTCTTTTTGGGCTTGGCTCCAGGCCTGCTGCACGTCGACCCACGAGGTCAGTGTGCGGCCTGCAATCTCTAAAGCCTGCTCCAGCAGTTTCTGCAGTTCCCGGTACCGGTCCCTGTCCACCCGGAGGTACTTGAGCCGCTCGGCAATCTCCGCTGTTTGGACCTCAAGCCGGTATGATCTGGCTTTGAGGTCCTCCCGCTTGCTGGCCAGGCTTTCGCCCTCTTCCTCCATCTGCTCCAGGCGGCTGCTCATATCCGCAACCTGCTCCTGCAGTGTCTTTTCCCGCTGCAGGGCCTGGACATACTCTTGATGGTGCTTTTGCTGCCTGGACAGTTCGTCCTGGCGGCTGACATACTTGTCCCGCTCCTGACTCAGCTCGCTTTTCCGCTCCTTGCTCTGCCGCAGCCTTTCCTCCAGTTCCTGCATCTCCCGGGATGTCCGGGCCTCCCGCTGTCTTTCCCGCTCAAGCTTCTCCCGGCAGGACCTGATCACGGCCTGCATCCGGCCCAGCTCAGTGGACAGATACAGGCGCCTGCGGCTGTCCACCCGGGACCGTTTTTCTTCCAGCTCCTGCCTGACACTCCGGAACCTGTCCAGGGCCTTAAGCTGTTCAGTCAGTTTGCGCCGATCGCGCATCAAGCGCTCCACATCCGCAAACTTGACGCCCTGGGCCGGATCCGGGCAGAGCATCTCCATCAGAAAGGCCCCCAGCCTGTCCAGCTTGGGCCGGGTGACCTGGCTCCACAAGGCGGCGAATTTCTTCTTGCCCTGCCGGTCCATGGATACGGGCAAAAGACCCTGGGCAAAGAGGAAGCGGTGGTACTCGTCAACCGAGGAAAAATCGTTGGCCTGGCCCTGGATGTCCCGGTGGAGGATGTTTCGCTTCAGGGTTTGAAAATCCGGGGTGATCAATGAATTTTCCCGGTCCATGAACAGATCGAGATCGGCCGGGACATGGGTCATGATAAAAGGCCCGAGTTCCAGGCTCTCGGTTGTGGCCTTGGCATGCAGGCGAACTCCCAGAGCGGTGATCTCATCGTGACCGGAGACGGTGAGCACGGCCCAGCCCACCCGGCCGCTGAGCTGGCCGGACAGGGTACGGTCGTACTGGCCGGTGGCCACATTCAGGTTGATGTACTGCTGGTGACAGATGAGAATGGTCTGCACTGCATCCAGGATAGTGGTCTTGCCCACGGCATTGTTCCCGGACAGGACCGTCATCCTGGGATGCAGGGCAATGTGCGCTGCCGGAAAGAGCTTGTAGCCCACGAGCAAAAGCCCGGTGGCCACAGTATCGTCCGGGACAAACACCTCAGGTATCTTCTGGGCCGCTTTCTTCATTGTCCTCTTCTTCCCAGTCTATGCTGGACCAGATGCTGTGGATGGCTGCGTCCAGATCCTCCTGTCCCGCATACTCCAGATCCAGGCTCCGCCTGGCCGGCTCCAGAAAGCGGACCAGGGCCGGCAGGCGCAGGATACGCAAGGCGTCAACGTCCGCATTCACTGAAGGAGCGAGCTCGATAAACCGCAATCTGTGCAGATCCCGCAGACTGGTCAAAACCCAGGTAGTCAGTTGCTGCATCTTTTTCGCGCTCTGTTGCCTGTTTCTGGCGGCCCGCTTCTGCTGCGGGTTAAAGATCCGGATCAGCTGGTTGAACTCAAAACTGTTTTCCAAACGACTGATCAGCTCTTTGGCCCGGACCTCGTCCTTGCCTTCTATGCCTGAGGACATGAAGTGCCAGGCCAGGAAAAGCCCCAAAAAAGTGGCCCCCCGGCGCAGGGAAGCCACCTTGATCCGCGAAGAGCTGGGGTTGAGATGATAGAAGGCCTCTCCGCCCTGAGCCGATCGCTGCAGCCGGTAGCCCATAAAGGCAAAAAACGAGGACCAAATGTCGTAATGGGTCTCCAGAAATCTGTACTCTGCGATCAGATGGGCGTCGATGTTCTGCCCGGCCTGCAGGCGGTGAATGATCCGCCTGGACAGATTGTCGTTTTCTAAAAGGACCTGCATGTCCAGGT
>JBKHIL010000177.1:0-4506 GCA_046538645.1 Desulfovermiculus sp. | reverse complement strand
ATATGCAGCCAAAGCCCGGGAGACGTCCGCGCCTCGCCAGGTATGCGCAATATCGCGGGCCGCACCGCCCAGTTCCTGTTCCTTTTCCACCAGGGTGACCGGAAAGCCTTGATCAGCCAGAGAAAGGGCAGTGGTCATGCCGGCCAGTCCGCCTCCGACCACCAGAGCGCTCTTGACGATATCCACTGCGATGTCCGGAATGGGTTCCAGGCGATAGGCCTTGGCTACAGCCATGCGGACCATGTCTTTGGCTTTGGTGGTGGCCCGCTGGTGATCCTGGGAGTGGACCCAGGTGCACTGGTTGCGGATATTGGCCATTTCAAAGAGATAGGTATTGAGACCCGAACCGCGGATGGTCTCCTGAAACAGGGGCTCGTGGGTCCTGGGGGTGCAGGCGGCCACCACCACCCGGTTCAGGTTCTGGTCCCGGATGGTCTGAGCCATCTTTTCCTGGGTGTCCTGGGAACAGGTGAACTGATTTTCCTCCACATAGGCCACACCAGGCAGGGTCCGGGCGTACTCGGCAATATCCGGGACATCGGCGATGCCCCCGATATTTGTCCCGCAGTTGCAGACAAAGACCCCGATACGCGGATCCTCGCCGCTCACATCCCGCTCCTGGGGAAAGCTCTTTTCCGTAACCTGCGTCCCCCGGGCCTGAGCCAGGGTCCGGCCGGCACAGCTGGCTGCGGCGCTGGCTTCCACAACGCTCTGGGGAATGTCCTTACACCCCTGCAGCACACCGGCTACGTAAACCCCGGCCCTGGAAGCGGCGACCGGGTTGAAATCCTCAGTATGTATAAAGCGGTAGGGATCGACATCCACGCCCAGGTTTCTGGCGGTCTGCACCGCGGAATCCGCGGCTTCCATGCCCACGGACAGAACCACCAGGTCAAAGTCCTCAAAGGTCAGCTGACCGTCTTCAGTGGCATAGCTCAGACGCAAGGTCCCGCTTTCATCGGCCAAAGTGATGGTATGCACCCGGGAGCGGACAAAACGGACCCCGTCATCCTGAGCCTTGGTGTAGTACTTTTCAAAGTCCTTGCCCGAAGTGCGCATATCCATAAAGAATATAGACGGCTCAAAATCCTGGCCCACATGCTCCTTGGCCATGACCGCCTCTTTGATGGCATACATGCAGCAGACCCCGGAGCAGTACTCGTTTGCGGAGCGGTTCTGGTCTCTGGAGCCCACGCACTGCAGCCAGGCGATGCGTGTGGCCGGCTCATGGTCGCTCAGACGGACCACATGTCCGTCCGTGGGTCCGCCGGCAGCCAGAATGCGCTCAAATTCCAGAGAGGTGACCACGTTCTTTAAGCGTCCGTAGCCAAAGACATCCACCCCTGTGGGATCAAAGGTCTGCAAGCCGCCGCTTAAAACAACCGAGCCCACCTGCAGAGTCCGGGTGCTTTCCTGCTCTGCAAAATTGACCGCTCCTGTGGGGCAGTACTTTTCACAGGCCCGGCATTTGCCTTTTTTAAAATAGATGCAGCGGTCATGATCAATAACGTACTTTAAAGGAACGGCCTGGGGATAGGGCAGATAGATGGCCTTGCGCTTGGCCAGTCCTTCTTCAAATTCGTCTACAGTCTTGGCCGGACATTTCTCAGCGCACAGCCCGCAGGCGATGCACTTATCCATGTCCACATACCTGGGCGCGCACTTGACCGTCGCCGTAAAGTTGCCTTCTTCCCCCTCCAGAGAAAGGACCTCAGAGAGGGTCAAAACCTCGATGTTTTCGTGCCGGCCGACCTCGACCAGTTTGGGGGAGATAATTCACATCGAGCAGTCGTTGGTAGGGAAAGTCTTGTCCAGCTGGGCCATGGTGCCACCGATGGCCGGTGACTTTTCAACCAGATAGACATGGTAGCCGGAATCAGCCAGATCCAGGGCGCTCTGCATTCCAGTGATTCCGCCGCCGATTACAAGAACGGCGCCAACGGCTGGGGATGTATCTGTATGGGTCATGAGATGTGCTCCTTACACTCAGAGACTCGGGGCTACAAAAAGAACTAGATCTCACCGTCGTAGCGGGGATCAAAATCCGGGTCCAGATCTTTAAGTACCGCATATGAACCTTGCACACCGCGGGCCTGTTCCACACCGTGGGCATTCAAATAGCGTTGCACTTCATAGGATCTGGTTCCTGTATTACAGTAGACATAAACCGGTTTATTCGTGGGGATTTCTGAAATCCGGTCCGGTATTTGCTCCAGGGGAATATTCATCCACCGCTGGCCGTATTTGTCCTGGCCGGGCTTGGCCTGATCCGGGGCTCGAACGTCTAACACAAAACCTTCCTGGTGGGGGAAGACCTGTATCAGCTCCTGGGGGTATATGGGATGATTATACCCGTCCAGGATGTTTTGCAGGACGTTGCCTCCCACATTGACAATATCCATGGCCAGAGAGTAGGGCGGAGAATAGGAGACTTCCAGGTTGGAGATCTCATCAAGGTCCACCCGGTGCGGAAGCAGGGCAGCCACGGCATCGACCCGCGCTTTGACCGCGTCTCCATTGGGACCTAAGGCCTCGATGCCCAGGACCTGTCTGGTGGTGCGGTCAGCGATGAGCTTTAAGATCATAATATTGGCCGTGGGGTAGAAATGGGCCCGGTCCGGCTGTACGACCAGCGCATATTCTGGATCAAATCCAGCCTGCTTGGCCTGGGAGACTGTCAATCCGGCCCTGGCCACGCCGATATCAAAGACCTTGACGCAGAAGCTGCCGATCACTCCGGGGAACTGATCGTTGCGGCCGGCGATGTTGTTGGCGATCACCCGGCCTTGCCGGTTGGCCAGAGAACCTAAAGGCATAATCATATTTTCGCCGCTGATCAGGTGCCTCTGCTCAATACAGTCTCCTCCGGCATAAATGTTGGGATCAGAGGTTCGCAGCCGGGCATTGACCGCGATCCCGCCAAAAGGGCCGATGGTCAGGCCGGCGTCCTGGGCCAGCTTGGTATTTGGCCGCACGCCCACGCTGAAGATGACTGCCTGACAGGGGATCTCGCCCTCAGAAGTGCGCACGGCCCGCACTCCTTTGTCGGCGTCGCCGACCACCTCGGTGACCTTGGTCCGGCACATGACCCGGACTTCGTTATCTTCCAGGGTCTTTTGCACCAGACCGGCCATATCCGGGCCTAAGGCAGCAGGCAGAATATGGTCCATCATCTCCACCACCGTGGTCTCTACACCCCACAGGTCTGCAAAGGCTTCGGCCATTTCCAGGCCGATGGCCCCGCCTCCGACCACCACCGCGGATTCGATCTGGCCCTGAGCCAGCTTATCTTTAATGGCCTGGGCATTATGCAGGTTGGAGACTGTGAACACCCCGGGCAGGTCTGCGCCGGGAAGCGGAGGCAGCACCGGGGTTGTGCCGGTGGCCAGAACCAGTTGGTCATATTCAAGACGTTCTTCTTCCTTGCTGTCCACGTCTTGATAGGTGATGGTTTTGGCCCTGCGGTCAATGGAAATGACTTCTTTGCCGGTCAATACATGAAAATGTTTAACATTTTTGAAAAAGGATTCGTTGCGCTCCATGTGGTACATGGTTTTGCGCAGCTCACTCAGCTCAGAGACATCTCCGCCCACAAAGTAGGGGATGCCGCAGCCCCCATAAGAGATGAGCCGATCCCGGTCTAAAACCGTGACTTTGGTCTCCGGGGCACAGCGCATGAGCCTGGAAGCCACTTTGGGCCCCAGGGCCACCGCGCCGATGATCACAACATGCTTGCTCATAGCTGGCGCCTATTTGTGTGTTGATTTGCTACTTGATCGGTATTTAATTGAAAAAGCCGCCCTTTCGGGCGGCTTGTTAAGTTCAGCCTTAGAGCCCGCATTCACATAAGTCTTCGCCCAGATATTCCCGTTCATTTTCGCCGAGAAATCCGCAAGACAAGGCTATGAGGGTCCACAGGTGGACCACAGGAAAATGGGCCCCATAGTATTCGCTGAGGTCATGGATCTGGGAGTGGCAGTTGTGGCAGGGGGCAATGCAGTAATCAGCACCAGTGGCGATGATCTGGTCGTACTTGATCTTTCCGTATGCTCTTCGATCTTCGCCATACCCAGTGGCCTGCAGAAAACCGCCTCCTCCGCCGCAGCAGAAGTTGTTGGACTTGTTCGGCTGCATGTCGATGAAGTTTTCCTCTCCCACAACCGACTTGACCACAAAACGAAGCTCATCAGCCACATCGTCCCCAAAGGACTTGCGCACCAGCTGACAGGGATCCTGGACTGTGAATTTGGCCTTGATGTCCTTGTTCCAGTCCGAGCTGACCGGCAGTTTGCCTTCCCGGATCCAGCGGGCGTAGAGGTAGATGATGGATTCAATTTCAAAGTTGTGCGGAATATTGAACTTGCGCAGTCCCTCCCGGACCGCGTACATCTCGTGGCCTCACTCCGTGTTCAGCCAGTACTTGCAGCCCAGGTCATCCACGGCCTTGGCCTTGGCCCGGACGATCTTTTCCCAGGCCTCATCATCGGACAGGAACATGCAGTAGTT
>JBKHIL010000176.1:0-4517 GCA_046538645.1 Desulfovermiculus sp. | reverse complement strand
CGGCCTGAAGACATATGTTCCGGCCGCTCATGAATCCATGCCTGCCATTGATTTCTTAATTGCCGGTCTCGGCAATCCCGGCTCCCGATATGTGCGGACACGGCACAATATCGGGTTTATGACTGTTGAATATTTGGTGCGCCATGCACAGGGCGGTGTGCAGTCTGTGCCCTGCGGGCGAAGCCAGTCCAGGTGCTGGCTGTGGTCTGGACCGGACGACAAACAATCTTTGCTGGCTGAGCCTCAGACGTATATGAATTTAAGCGGCAAGGCCCTGCGTTCTTTGTGCCGCGCATACAACGTGCAGGCAGATCAGGTGGTGGTCATCCACGATGAACTGGATCTCAGCTTGGGCAGAGTGCGGCTCAAGTTCGGAGGCGGACTGGCCGGGCACAATGGCTTAAAATCGATTGCCCAGGAGTTGGGCACCCGGGATTTCTACCGCGTGCGAATGGGAATCGGCCGCCCGGAAGCAGGGACCGAAGTGACCCGGCACGTTCTCTCTTCTTTTTTTCCCTGGGAGCAGGACCAATTGAGCAATGCCTTAACCAGGGCGGCCGAAGGCATTCGGTTGTTGTGCACCCAGGGCATGCAGCCCAGCATGAATTACGTGCATGCCGATCAGGATTAAGCTTTTCACACTGAATATAGACTCTTTTTTCAGCCTATGGTATATTTAAAAAATCGCACAGTTTTTGATTTTGTCAGGAGGCTGAAAAAAAGTGTTTCACATCAATCAACTTGTCGTTTACCCTGCCCAGGGAGTGGGCCGGGTGGAAGCCATAAGCAGCCAGGAGGTCGGGGGGACAACCAACGACTTTTATGTGGTCCGGATCTTAAATAATGACGGGACGTTGCTGGTTCCGGTCAAAAATGCGGCCAATGTTGGTCTGCGCACCATCTGCGACAGTGCGTATGGTTCATATGTGCTGTCCACAATGCAGGACTGGTCAGATTTTAAAGGGTATGCCGGCCAGAATTGGAACCGGCGTTACCGGGAGTATTCAGATAAGCTCAAGACCGGCAAACTGGAAGATGTGGCCTATGTCCTTAAAGAACTTATCCTCATATCTCAGGACAAGGATTTATCATTCGGGGAGCGCCGCCTCCTGGAGCAGGCCATGGGGCTGATCACCATGGAATTGGCCTGCGCCCTGGGGCGGGAGCAAAGTGAGATACAAACTGAAATTGAAAACATATTTCATGACGTTTTGAAAAAACATGAGCTGTGAGCCGCTGCTGGCGGGGCGCCTTGATCTGATTAATCACTCTTCACGAGCCGGGTCCGCTCTATTTCTCATCACAGCCAGACTGTCAAGCAATACCCCCAACCTATTGATATAATATTCCGCATACCCACATCATACAAAGGTATTTCCCGTCAGCTTTGCCTCCGGCAAACCTGACACATTTTCTGTCTCCAAGCGGACAAAAAAAAGAAAAATTTGCCGGATTAATCAGTGATGAAATTGCCGAGTATTGGGAAGGGGTGAATACGTATTTGCCCGCTTGTACCTGGGCAGACACCCAGTGAAATACCCTCAAGGCCTGCGGTGAAATCTCTTTCCATTTATACCAGCGCGTGACGTGTGGACCCGGACTGCCAGGCAGGCGGACGGAAATGGACATTGCCTGGCATCCTGCATGAGCCAGCCATGTCCTGACAAGAAAGAGGTTTACTTTGGTCGCGGCCGGTGGCCCTCAAGATTTTGGTCCTTACCTGAGCCAAACCTGAACCCCATTTAACCTGAACACCCTTTGATGGAGAGAGCGCGGTATGGAAAACAATTCCATAATGAATCTGTCGGAAATGAAGAAAAGGTCTATGAACGAGCTCATGCAGCTGGCAGCTGAGTATGAGGTGGAAAACCCCAGCAACCTGCGGAAGCAGGAACTCATCTTCGCTATTTTGCAGGCCTGTTCCTCCCAAAATGGAAACATCTACGGTGAAGGCGTATTGGAGATACTTCCGGATGGATTCGGATTTTTGCGCTCTCCAATGTACAATTACATGCCCGGACCGGATGATATTTACGTCTCACCCTCTCAAATACGACGATTCGGCTTACGCAAGGGCGATGTGGTTTCGGGCCAGATCCGTCCTCCCAAGGAAGGGGAGCGCTACTTTGCCCTGCTTCGGGTCCAGCAGGTGGGATTTGACCGGCCGGAGCAGTCCAAGCGCTTGGTCCTGTTCGATAATTTGACGCCGGTCTATCCGGATGAACGTTTCATCGTCGAGAATGGGGCGGAAAATTATTCGTCCCGGATCATAGATCTGCTCACCCCTATCGGCAAGGGACAGCGGGGGCTTATAGTCGCCCCGCCCCGGACTGGAAAGACCATGCTCATGCAGACAGTTGCCAATTCCATCAACTCCAATCATCCAGACGCATATCTCATCGTTCTGCTCATCGACGAACGGCCGGAAGAGGTCACTGACATGGAGCGGACAGTAACAGGTGAAGTGGTCAGTTCCACTTTTGATGAACCGCCGCAGCGCCATGTGCAGGTGGCGGAAATGGTTTTGGAGAAAGCCAAGCGATTGGTTGAACGTAAAAAGGATGTGGTCATTCTCTTAGACAGTGTGACCCGGCTGGGCCGGGCCTATAATGCAGTGACGCCCTCTTCCGGAAGGGTCCTGTCCGGGGGGCTGGACGCCAATGCCCTGCAGCGGCCCAAACGCTTTTTTGGAGCGGCCCGCAACGTCGAACAGGGCGGAAGCCTGAGCATCATCGCCACAGCCTTGATTGATACCGGCTCGCGCATGGACGAGGTCATTTTTGAAGAGTTCAAGGGCACTGGAAATATGGAAATCTATCTGGACCGGTTCCTGGCTGATAAGCGGGTCTTTCCGGCTATTGATCTGACCAGATCCGGGACCCGCAAAGAAGAGCTGCTCCTGGCTCCGGATGTCCTGAACCGGGTCTGGATTCTGCGCAAGCTCCTGGCTTCCATGAATTCTATTGACGGCATGGAGTTTTTATTGGAGAAAATGCGAGGAACCAAGAGCAATCAAGAATTTTTGGATATTATGAACAAGTAGGGTGGAATTCCTGTGACTCGCTGCCGGCACATCCTTGTCTGGATCATGCTTGCTGTCCTCCTCGTCTTTCAGCCCAGGCCAGGGGCTGCTTTCGGAGAGTTCGGGGTCAAGGATGAAGCTGAACTGGGCGAGAAGTTTAAGATTTTGATGCAGGCTCAGTTCCCGTTGGTCAAAGATCCCTATGTGGTGAGCTATCTGGAAGGTATCCTGGACCGAATCAAACAATCCATGCCCCCGCAGCCTTTCCCTGTCCGCATTCAGGTCATGCTGGACTCCTCTGTGAACGCTTTTGCCGCTCCAGCCGGACATGTTTTCGTCAATACCGGGCTGATCGAGCTTATGCAGGATGAAGACGAGATCGCAGCAGTGGTGGCCCACGAGCTGGCCCATGTTTCGGAGCGCCATATCGCCCAGAATATCGAGCAGTCCAAAAAACTCAGCCTGGTCACCCTGGCCGGGGTGCTGGCCGGAGCCATGCTCGGTGCTGGCGGATCAGAACTTGGACAGGCCCTGTCCATGGGCTCCCTGGCCGGAGGACAGACTGCGGCCTTGAAGTTCAGCCGGGACGACGAGCGTGAAGCGGACCGGATCGGGCTGAGTTTTTTGACCCAGGCCGGATACCAGCCGGAGGCCATGATGCGCACCTTTCAGCGCATGCTGCAGCAAATGCGTATGAGCGGGCACAACACCCCCCCGGCCTATATGCTCACCCATCCCGGACTCAATGAACGGATCGGTTCTGTCCAGGACATGGTCGACCGCTTTCAACCCAAGCCCCCGTTGGCCCGGGAAGATGCAGATGCCCTGGCCCGGGTCAAAATGCTTCTGGAAACCAAGTATTCGCGCCGTCCGGAACAGAACTCCCTGCTGCACAAGGCGAATGATGAACTGAACTGCCTGCAATTGCTGGGCAAGGCAATCGTCCAGGCCAGGTTGAACCGGATGAGCCAGGCTGAAAAGACCATTGAGCAGGCCCTCAACTGCCGCCAAGACCATCCTCTCTGGCTCAGGGAGGCCGGCTGGTTTGCCTTTCAGGCCGGTGATTACAAGCAAGCAGGGGCACTTCTGGATAAGGCTTTGAATAAGGATCAGGATGACTATCTGGCCCGATATTACCGGGCCCGGGTTTTTGCTGAGACAGGCGCGAGTGCGCAGGCTGTGGACGATTTGGAGCAGGTCTTGCAGTCTGTGCCGGATGACTCAGAGGTCCACCGGACCCTGGGCCGTATTGTGGGCCGAAGCGGGGATCATTTTCAGGGCTATTTGCATTTGGCTTATGCCCACCTGTATGCCCACCGTATGGAAGAGACAGCCAGGTTTCTGGATCAAGCCCGGGAACTGGCTGAAACTGCTGAGCAAGAGGAAAAAGTGCGCCGCCTGGAAGAGACGTATTCGCAGCGCAAGGAGATCTTATAACCGGTTTGAAAACTTGACAGGACAGTATCAGAGCAGGTACTGAGCACCATCTGTTGCA
>JBKHIL010000175.1:0-4580 GCA_046538645.1 Desulfovermiculus sp. | reverse complement strand
ATGCGCTGTATCGATCATCCCACCATGCTCAAGGATGGTTCCGGATGGGGAGCAATGACCGGGGTAAGTGCGGCTATGCTGGCCAGGTCCGGGTTTACTGGAGCCCCGGCACTGACTGTGGAGGAGGATGCAGTCCAGGAGATTTGGTCTACGTTGGGCAATGTCTGGGAGATGGACAACCTGTACTTCAAGCCATATGCCATTTGCCGCTGGGCCCAGCCGGCTGTCGAAGGCATGCTCCTGCTGCAGAAGAAACATTGTATAGCTGCAAAAGATGTGTTCCGCATCGAGGTGCGCACTTTTCACCAGGGTGTATGCCTGGCAGGTCGATTTCCGGAAAATACAGAGCAGGCGCAGTACAGCATTGCATATCCCCTGGCTGCGGCCATGTATGCCGGGCGCTTGGGGTACAGAGAATTGAGTGGCGAAATTTTGCAGGATCAGGATGTTTGCATCTTGGCCTCCAAGGTGGAGGTCTCTGAAGATGAAAAAATGAGTGCCTGCTTCCCTCAAGAGCGCTGGGCCAGGGTGCAGGTAAGCATGAACGGTGGTCAAATCTTCGACTCCGGTCCGGTTCAAGCCAAATGGGACGCGCAGGATCCGCCGAGTGATCAGGAGTTGAGGGAAAAGTTTCGCCAATTGGCCCGGGAGGCGGTTGAGTCGCAACTGGCCGAAGAAATGGAAGAAGCAGTGTGGAAATGTGCTGAAAGTCACGATGTACAAAGTTTGATGCGTATGTTCACTTCAAGTCCATATTATAAGCTGCAATCTTGAGCCCATTAGAAGAGAGAAGAGAATTCTCTTGGCATATGATCAAGGATGAAGAGGAACATAAAATATGTTGTCGTCCTTGACGAAAGCTCAACTCAGACGTAAAATGCAGATAAATAATAGCCAGATTCCATTGTCTGAAGAGGTACAAGGAGGTCCATTGTAGATGATTACCTATGAGAATGTGACCAAGATATTTGGTTCAGGGCCTGATGCAGTCACTGCCTTGCAGGATGTGTCCTTTGAAATCGAGCAAGGGAATCTGGTCATTTTTCTTGGTCCTTCCGGTTGCGGAAAAACGACTCTCTTGCGGATGACCAACCGCCTTTTGGCCATCACCCGGGGAAAGATTATAGTTGATGGACAAGACATCATGGGCGTGAATCCGGTCAAGCTCAGGCAGAGTATGGGCTACGCCATTCAGCAGATCGGCCTGTTTCCAAACAAGACGATTTTTGACAACATAGCCACAGTGCCCAAACTTTTGGGCTGGAAAAAAGAGGACATCCAGAAGCGGGTGGATGAGCTTTTGAGCATGGTTCAGCTGGAACCGTCCGCCTTTCGGGACCGGTATCCGGCCGAACTCTCCGGTGGGCAGCAACAGCGCATCGGGGTGGCCAGATGTCTGGCCGCGAATCCGGATATCCTGCTCATGGATGAGCCCTTTGGAGCCATCGATCCCATTAACAGAGAAGAAATCCAGAACGAGTTCCTTCGCCTCCAGCGTAAGCTCAAAAAAACCATCGCCTTTGTCACCCACGACATTCACGAAGCGATCAAGATGGGGGACAAGATCGCCATTTTTTCCGAGGGCCGATTGGAGCAGTACGACTATCCGGAAACCATCCTGGCCAAGCCCAAGGACCAGTATATCGCCGATTTTGTTGGAGCAGACCGGGCTCTGAAGGTCCTGGGGCTGATCCACGTGGATGAGGTCATGGACCCAAATCCGGACAATGTGGTCCAGGGGGATAAGACAGCCCTGGAAGCCCTGCGGTTTCTAGAGGAACACGATTTTCGGCACTTGGTGGTTCTCAAGCGGGGTAAGGCTATAGGGTATGTGCATAAACGGCAACTCCGGGAGGAACATGCACCAGTTCAGGAATTGGCTGTCCCCTACCCTGTGCGGGTGGATTCGGATATGACCTTAAAAGATGTGATGTCCTTTATGCTCATGCACGACATGCGGGTTCTGGCGGTTATGGACGAAGAGGGAAACTTTGCCGGAACAATTGCCTACGATCACATCCAGAAGCGGATCCTGGAAATGTATTCCGGGGAAGGCAAGGATTAAACCGGGACAAACCCCTAGCTGAGGCGGTGCTGCCATGATGGTATGGGACTATATTGTCAACAATACTCCCAAGTGTATTGGGCTGACCCTGGAACATATTTTCATTGTCGGCATGGCCTGCTCACTGGCTATTGTGATCGGGGTGCCCATCGGCGTTGCCATAACCCGGAACAAGGATCTGGCCAGCAAGGTGATCAATGCGGCTAATATCTTTATGACCACCCCCTCCATTGCCTTGTTCGGAATCATGATTCCCCTACTGGCTCCGTTTGGGCATGGTCTGGGCAAGGTTCCGGCTATTACCGCTCTGGTTCTCTACAGCCAGTTGCCGATCATTCGCAACACATATGTGGCCATTCAAAATGTTCCCCCTGAACTGGTGGATGCAGGGCGGGGACTGGGGATGACCAGCTGGCAGAGGCTGCGGGAAATCGAGATCCCCCTGGCCGTTCCGGTGATCATTGCCGGACTGCGCACAGCTGCGGTTATGAGCATCGGGATTGCCGCCATTGCCGCGTATATCGGGGCTGGCGGACTGGGGGTTCTCATCCAGCAGGGCATCGGCCGCTCCTATGAGCCTATGATTCTGACCGGAGCGCTTCTGGTCTCCATTCTGGCCATATTCGTGGATGGGTTCATGGCCGGCCTGGAAAGCCTGGTTACGCCTAAAGGAATCAAAGTGGGCAGGAGGTTACGACATGGCTAATATTCTCACCCGAGTCTACCGGCTGATCATGGTCGTAGTGCTGCTGACTGCCGGAGTGCTCCTGGATCGGACCGGCATGCTGGAATATATGGCCGATCCCTACGAGTTTGCCTATATAATGGCCCTGGCCCGTCAGCATGTGGTCATGGTGGCTGTGGCCATGGTCCTGGCTACCGCCCTTGGGGTGAGTGTAGGCATTATTTTTACCCGGGCCCGGATGAAAAGATATGCCGGTATTGTCATGTACATCGTGGGGCTGGGGCAGACTATACCTTCTCTGGCCGTTCTGGCTATCGTGATGAGCTTTATGGGCATTGGGTTTAAGCCGGCCATTTTTGCCCTGTTTACCTATTCGGTCTTACCCATAGCCAGAAACACGCTGGCCGGAATTAACGCTGTGCCCAACTGGCTTCTGGATGCAGCCAAAGGAATGGGCATGAACAACCGTCAGATCCTGTGGCATGTCGAGCTGCCCAATGCCATGCAGGTCATGCTGACCGGTTTTCGGGTCTCCCTGGTTATCTGTATCGGAACTGCAGCACTGGCCTTTTTGATCGGGGCCGGCGGTCTGGGAGAACAGATCTTCATGGGTATTGATCTCATGCGCACGGACAAACTCCTGGCCGGGGCTATCCCCACCATTTTGCTGGCCCTGCTGGCTGACTATTTGTGCGAATTTCTGGGGCTGGTGCTCATACCCAAGGGACTGAGGATGGAACAGGCATTATAGTACACATGTGTTGTATATCCACAATAAACCAAACAGGAGGTTTTGTTATGTCTGTGCATAAACTGATTTTTACAAGTGTGGCCGTTTTTTTGGGTCTTTGCCTTATGGTTCCCGGACCGGCCCAGGCGAAGAAAGAGATCGCTGTCGGGGGCAAGAACTTTACTGAGCAGTACATTTTGGCCAATTTCGCGAAAATATTACTGGAGGAAAACGGGTTTGATGTGAAAATGAAAACCGGAGTCGGTTCTTCTGTCTGCCGCCAGTCTCTGGAACACGGCCAGATCGACATGTATTTCGAGTACACAGGTACCGGGTATACTGTGTTTTTGAAGCAGGAAGATAAAGAAATCATGAGCGATGGGGAAAAAGTATATGAGTATGTAAAAAAGGAGGATGCCAAAAAGGACTTGGTCTGGCTGGAGCCCTTACAATTCAACAACACCTATACCCTGCTTATGCAGGAGGATCAGGCCCAGGATCTGGGGATCTCATCCATCAGCGATCTGGCTGAGTATATGAACGATAATCCGGATGAGTTGACTATTGGGGTCAATGCCGAGTTCTGGGAGCGGCCGGACGGGTTCAAGCCCTTGATGAAGCTTTATGATTTTAGGGTGCCCTATGGCAAGGTGAAAAAGATGGATTCCGGGCTGGTCTATCAGGCTCTGCGGGATGAAAACGTGGATGTGTCCATGGGTTTTGCCACTGACGGGCGCATTTCCGCTTTTGGTTTTGTTACCCTGGAAGATGACAAAAACTACTTTCCGACCTACAATCCTAGCCCTGTGATCCGCAAGGATGCCCTGGAAAAATATCCGGAACTCAAGGAGATTTTTCAGCCTCTGTCCGAGAAGCTGACCACAGAGGAAATGCAAAAGCTCAATGCCCAGGTGGATCTGGAAGACAAAGATGAGGAAAAAACAGCCAGAGAATGGCTGGAGGCCAATGAGTTGATCTAGAAAATGGAGCTGCATGGGGTTGAGTTTGATGAGCAAAAGCCGGAGTTCTCTCCGGCTTTTGCTTTCCTGGTGCGAGCACCAAAAACCAGCAGTCATGTACCCAGAACCGTGAACCTGGAA
>JBKHIL010000174.1:0-4582 GCA_046538645.1 Desulfovermiculus sp. | reverse complement strand
CTCTGGACCCGCCCGATGGATTTTTCCGGAAGGGTAAAGGAGATATCCAATTCATCGATCTGAACAACTGAGGTCAGTGAAGTGCCCGCGTCCACCCAGTTACCGGCATCAACCAGGAGTTCTCCTGTGATGCCGTCAAACGGGGCCCGAATTCTGGTGTCTTTCAAAACTTCCTTGATTTCATCAATTTCGGCCAGCAGCCGGCTGACAGTAGCACTGGCAGTTTCCAGCTTGGTCTCTGCTTCGTCCTTGACTTCCTCGGAAATCTGATTCTGCGCAAAGAGGCGTTTCCTACGATCATAGATTCGTTCCCGATGAGCCAATTCGGCCCTGGCCTGGGCCAAAGCCGCTTCCTTGGCCCTGAGCTGGGCCTTGTAGGTGCTATCCTCGATGGAAAAGAGGAGTTCCCCCTTGCTGACCGGGCTTCCCTCTTGAAAATGGACTTTCTCAATAACCCCGGCGATTTCCGGTTTAAGAGTCACATCTTGCCTGGCTTCCAAGGTCCCGATGCCTTCAATAGTTTCTTCCAGTTCCGTGGTCTTCACTTCAGCCAAGTCCACGGGAATGCACTCTTCCTGAGCCGTGGCCTGTGTGCTCTGGATCAGAAACATAAGGCCCAGGACACAGGAGAACAGGCCAAGGGAAAAGGGTTTTGCGGGAAACTTACAGAATTGCATGAACAGCTCCGTGCCGGGGATCCCGGCAATGGTTTATGGCCAAAGGGCAGTATCTTGACAAAGACCAGAGCAGAATGACCCAAGCCGGTTCTGAGGTCAAGGGGCGTGGATTTGACAGGAAGAGTAAATATATTGAAATTGTTGACAATGATAAGCAGCAACAAAAAACCGGCTGGCCAGCCGGGTATCCGGACTTGTCAATTGGACAAACCCCGGATATCGTTTGTGACTATGAACTTCTTTGCTGCGCGGGGTGGGATATGAACAGAGATGCATTGCAGAACATGCTTGAACAGTCCCAAAAAACAGTTGCCTTTACCGGGGCAGGCATATCAGCTGAGAGCGGGATCCCCACTTACAGGGGTGCCGGCGGGATGTGGAACGTCTATGATCCGGACAAGTATGCAAATATCGAGTATTTCTATAAAGACCCGAGCTATTATTGGCAGTTTTTTCGGGACGTCCGTTATCCTTCATTGCGCGAGGCCCGGCCGAATCAGGCTCACCAGGCTCTGGCCTCTCTTCAGAAAATGGGTTTTTCGCAGGTGGTCATCACCCAAAACATCGACGGCCTGCATCAGGCCGCTGGATCGGATAATGTCCTGGAGCTGCATGGCAGTACCCGGGTGTATACCTGCATGCAGTGCAAAGAATGCTATTCTTTCCATGAGGCCTTTGAGCTTGTTCAGGCCAGCATACCTCCGGCCTGCCTGAAATGCGGAGGGATGATCAGACCAGGGACGGTCATGTTTGGCGAGAAACTGCCCATGCAGGTATTGCAGGAAGCCGAAGAATCAGCCCTTCAGGCCGGCCTCTTTATATGCATCGGCAGCTCTCTGGTTGTTCAGCCTGCAGCTTCCTTTCCGGTACTGGCTAAACAGAACGGAGCCAACCTGGTGATCATCAACAAGGACCAGACCCCTTTGGATGATATGGCTGATCTGGTTTACCGGCAGAATGCCAGCGAGGTTCTGGTTCCAGTTGTTCAGGCTCTGGAACAAAAGACGTGCCGGAATCGCTCATTTTACCTGGAGGGAATATGCAGGAGTTGAGTCCGGAGCGGGCGGAATTTCTGGCTCGCGATTACTCGCAAGGATTTATTGCCTTTTGCCGCTTTGAGCCGGAAAGCGTTGCCTGGGGCCAGTTCGCCTCCAGTCTTGCGGTTCAGGACTTTCACCGCCAACAAGACGGATTTATCCATGCCGGGGTTCTGGCAACTATGGCTGATCATACCGCTGGGTATGCCGGGTTTACCGTCGCTCCGGAAAATCATCAAATCCTGACTGTAGAGTTCAAGATTAACTTTCTGCGGCCTTCCTATGGCCAGACGGTTATCTGTGAGTCTTCGGTTCTTAAGCCGGGAAAAACCCTTATTGTGGCTGAATCCAACCTTTGGGACCAAAGAGGCGAGAATCGGGTGCAGACAGCCAGGGCTACGGTTACTCTCATGGCCGTGGCTCAGGAGGAGCTGGCCAGAGGCGGTAAATAATGCACGTTTGGAAAGTTTATTGGAGTTTTAAACATGAGTGATGTGGACGTGAAGCGAAGTATTGCTGAGATCAATGCCAAAATCCGCAAAGGGCAGGCGGTGGTGGTCACGGCCGACGAAATGGTGGATATTGTGGCTGATCAGGGGGTGAAAAAGGCCTATAAACAGGTTGATGTGGTCACCACCGGCACCTTTGGGACCATGTGTTCTTCCGGGGCCTTTATCAATTTCGGGCATACCACCCCCAAGATCAAGGCCTCCAAGACCTGGTTCAATCAGGTGGAGGCTTATGCAGGAATAGCGGCGGTGGACTGCTTTCTGGGTGCGGCCCAGGTCAAGGACAACGATCCCTTAAATCTTATTCATCCCGGGCGGTTCTCCTATGGCGGCGGGCATGTGATCGAGGACCTGATCGCCGGGCGTAAGGTGAAATTCAGGGCCACAGGCTACGGGACGGACTGCTATCCGCTGACCGAGTATGAGCAGGAAATAACCATCCACGATTTGCGCAATGCCTTTTTATACAATCCGCGCAACGCCTACCAGAACTACAACTGTGCAACCAATCTTTCAGACCGGACCATATACACGTACATGGGCATCCTGCGTCCGAACATGGGCAATGTGACCTATTCCACCTCCGGACAGCTCAGTCCCATGCTCAATGATCCCTTTTACTGGACCATCGGGGTGGGAACCAGAATCTTTCTGGCCGGCGCGGTGGGTGCTGTGACCTGGAATGGAACGCAGCACAGCCCGGATGCCATGCGCACTGAGAACGGACAGGTCAAGGAAGGGGCCGGAACCCTGGCGGTAACCGGGGATATGAAGCAGATGTCCACCCAATACATCCGCGGAGCGTCCCTGGCTGGCTACGGCTGTTCGCTCATGGTCGGTCTGGGGGTGCCCATCCCTATCGTGAACGAGGAAATGGCCTACTTCACCGGACTGGGCAACAAGGATATCTGGTACCAGGTCATTGATTATGGTATCGATTATCCCAACAATATCAGCCGTTCAGTGGGCGAAGTCAATTATGCTCAGCTGCAGTCCGGGGAGGTTGAGCTCAATGGGAAGAAGGTGCCTGCAGCTCCCCTGGCCAGCTACAGCCTGGCCAGACGCATAGCCGAAGAACTCAAGAATTGGATAGTTAAGGCAGGCTTCACCCTGGGTGAGGCCCAAATTCAGCTGCCCTCAGTCGAGTTTGACCGGGAAAAGTATCCCCGGGTGGATATTAAGTGATATCATAAAATTTTTATGAGTTATGAACCCCGCTTTTACCGTGATTTTACCTCCACGGATCGCTGGGAGAGCTATCGGGTGCAGGTGGAAAGCACGGACTTGTATATCCGGACAAAGGGTAATCATGCCATCCTGACTCAGAAAGAGATATCCGAACTCAGGGCTGTGCTTACAGAGCATATCAAACGTCAACCCGGTTTTTTAGATTCTTTGATCCCAGTTCCCAGGATGCGTGGGGTGCACCCTATGATTTTGGCCATGTACCGGGCTTCGGAACTGGCCGGGACCGGCCCTATGGCCGCAGTAGCCGGAGCTATAGCCCAGTGGGTGGGGCAGGAGCTGAGAAAGCTCTCAAAAGAGGTGATTGTGGAAAACGGCGGGGATCTTTATCTCTGCCTGCAACAGCCGGGCACTGTTACACTGTATGCCGGAAGATCCAGATTCTCCGGGACAATTGGCCTGGCTCTGGATCAAGAGAAGACCCCTGCGGGGATATGCACCTCTTCCGGGACAGTGGGCCATTCCTACAGCCAGGGCCGGGCGGATGCGGCCACAATTATCAGCCGGAACGTCTGTCTGGCCGATGCCGTGGCCACTGGAGCGGCCAATTTGATAGGTGCTGAAGATGATCTTGAGCCGGCCCTGGACTATGCCCTGGCTGTTCCCGGCGTGTTAGGGGCTGTCCTTGTGCTTGGAGATAAATTAGCGGCCAAAGGGGATGTGGAGCTTGTCCCTACGATATAACAAACCCACATGCCTGCTCAAGCGCAGGCCTGCATTCGAGAAAAAATGGTCAGCGGTTGAGGGCAACCGCATCTTACTTAAGAACTGCACCCAGTATCTTCGCGTTAATAATTGATAAGTCTGCGAGGGTTTCTATATGAACAAGTCCAGGGTTTCAAAGAATGTCCTGCTCATTTTCAAGAAAGAAGTTATGTACAATCCGGTTATCTTCCGGACTATCAAGCGCTATGACATCCAGTTCAATATCCTGGAGGCCAAGATCCTTCCCAAGCAGGAAGGCAGGCTCATCCTGCAGCTGGAAGGGGAACAGGATGAGCTAAACCGGGCTGTGGCCTATATGGAGACCGAAGGGGTGAAGGTGGAGGTTTTGACTGACCGGGTCAAGCGGGATGAAGAAAAATGTGTGCACTGTGGGGCCTGTACCGCGGTA